>NZ_JBPMGE010000056.1:0-4883 GCF_054014795.1 Candidatus Pyrohabitans sp.
GCCGATAATCTGCGCCAGCCTGCGGTGCACAAAGAAATCGCCCTCACCCCGCGAACCCACGCCGAACTCGCCCATGCCAACACCTGCCTCAGCGTAGCCGAGAAGTTCATGCAGAAAGGCGTTGTCGAGATTGCGAAAGCCCAGAGAAGCCTTGACCTCCTCCACCACAGCGCGAGCAAAGCGCAGGCGCTGCTCCTCGCTCCAGTCTTTAAACTCGGCGATGCGTGCCGCCAGTGCTCCCGCTACCTTAGCCTCGTCTTCGCCTCTGAGCAATCTTTTGCGGGCAAATCCTTCAAGGTCCATTCGCAGTTCCTTCTATTATATTAGGCAGGTGTTTCGCAGGTTATGGGGGGTGCCTACATTCAAAAAGGTTAATATATCAACTGCAATATTTTATAGCGGGTGCTGAGATGAAGGTCAAGGAGATAATGCATGGAATAACTGTGGTGAAGCCAGATACAAGCATAAAGGAAGTCGCCGAATTGATGACAGCGAAACGCATAGGTTCGGTACTGGTTGAGCTTGCTCCCCTGCGCTACGGTATACTCACTGAGCGCGACGTCCTTACCAAGGTTGTGGCAAATGACGTTGACCCGAGGAGTGTAAAGGCAAAGGAAATTATGTCAGAGCTTCGCGTAACCATAGATGCCGAGGCAAGTGTGGAGAAGGCGTCGGAAATCCTCAATGTACACCACATCCGCCGCCTGCCTGTGATGAGGGACGGTGAGATTGTTGGTATGGTCACCGCCCGAGATGTGGCAAAGGCATGCAGGAAGCTCTTCTCGAGGTAGCCAAAAAATATTTATAATGAAAAATCGTGATAATTGTTAATATCGGTGATTGACGTAGAGGTGAAGAAATGAAACTTGCCTATGTGGGGCTACCCTGTCAGCTTCAGGCGTTGCATAAGCTTAGGCTCTTCAGGAGCGAAATAGGGCAGGACTGGGCAAACAGTGTGAGCCTTACCGTCGGGTTGTTCTGTCGCGAAAACTGGGCGTACACATGCTTCCGTGCCCTGATTGAAGACGACTATGGCGTTAAGCTGGGAGAGTTTGATAAGTTCGATATAAAGAAAGGCAAGGTGATAGGACTGCGTAACGGCGAGGTTTTGCTGGAGATACCTCTGGCAGAGACAAAGCCCTATGTGCGCGTCGGATGTCAGGTATGCCTTGACTTTTCTGCCGAGCTCACAGACCTGAGTGTGGGTGCCGTGGGCTCACCAGCTAAGTACAGTACAGTGATAGTGCGAACAAAGCGGGGAATGGACCTGCTTAAGGCCGCTGAACGTGAGGGCTATGTTGAAGTGAAGCACATAAGTGAGGTCAAGCCAGGCACAAAGCTTGTGCTCAAGCTAACAAAGGACAAGCGGGATGAGAATCTCGCCGAGGCTGAGCGCCGCGAGCGCGCGGGTTATGTGGCCAGGCACATCACAACCCTTGGTGACAACAACCTGGAGAAGCTGGTGGAAGAGGCTCAGGGTAAGACCTTCGCTGACCTGGAGCGCGATGTGATCGACGCCGGAATGTGTGTCTCCTGCGGCACCTGCGTGGCTGTGGCAAGGGACAGGCTGGAGATGGTGGAGGAGCGCCCCCGCCTGAAAGAGGGGGCAGAGGATGGAGAGATTACCGGCGCCTACCTCGCCTGCCCGCGCACCTCACTGCCCGGGATGGCTATTGCAGAAAGGCTGTTCGCAGAAGAGGGCGAGATGAAAAACGACAGCCTTGGCAGATACCTGGATGTCTTTGCTGTAAAGGCGGCTGAGAAGGCGAGGCTCATTCGCTGGCAGGATGGCGGCGCAGTTACTGCGCTCCTGCTGTATGCGCTTAAGGCTGGAGAAATAGACGGTGCTATCGCAGCCAGACGCGATGAAAACTGGCGACCCATAGCTGTGCTCGCAAAGAGCGAGGAGGAGCTCAGGGAGACTGGAGGAACACTCTACTGCTACGTGACCAACATGCCCCTGCTGCGGGAGGTGGCTTCAAAGTGAAAGAGATACGCTTCCACGGACGGGGTGGTCAGGGCGCTGTTACCGCCGCGGACCTTCTCGCGATGGCGGCCTTCTTCGATGGCAAGTACTCCCAGGCTTTCCCGAGCTTCGGCACAGAGCGCAGGGGGGCGCCGGTAACGGCCTTCGCGCGGATAAGCGACCGCTTCATTCGCCTGAGGTGCCAGATTTATGAGCCCGACTACATAGTGGTGCAGGACCCCTCGCTGCTCGAGGTTATAGACGTGGCAAAGGGGCTCAAAAGCGATGGCAAGGCGCTTATAAACACAGAGAAGGGTGAGATTAAGCTGAACACTCAGGCTGAGGTTTACTCCATCAACGCCACAAAGATCGCCCTGGATGTGCTGGGCGTGCCCATAGTTAACACCGCCATGATTGGCGCCTTTGCGGCGCTCACAGGAGAGGTTTCCCTGGATTCAGTTATAAAGGCGGTGCGCAGGAGGTTCCCGCCAAAGCTTGCGGAGAAGAATGTCCGCGCAGTTGAGGTCGCCTACGAGAAGATGGAGGCCAGACTATGAAGGTTAACATCGCTGCTTGTGTTACAGAGCCCGGAAGCTCAAAACGCAATAAAACAGGAGGATGGCGCGTCTTCAGGCCTGTGATTGACAACAAGCGCTGCATAGACTGCGGAAGCTGCTGGATTTTCTGTCCAGATGCATGCATAATCCGTGACGAGAACAGAGAGTATAAGGTTGACCTGGACTTCTGCAAGGGGTGCGGAATCTGCGCCAACGAGTGCCCCTCTGAAGCGATAGAGATGGTACTGGAGGAGAAGTGATGCCCCACAGAGATGTGATGCATGGCTCCCGCGCAGTTGCGGAGGCTGTAAAGCTGTGCAAGGTTGATGTGGTATCAGCATACCCTATTACGCCTCAAACGCATATCGTTGAGGACATCGCCGGAATGGTGGCAAACGGCGAGCTTAAGGCCGAGTACATAATGGTGGAGAGTGAGCACACCGCCATGAGCGCGTGTATAGGTGCGAGTGCAACTGGAGCGAGGGTGTTCACCGCTACCGCCTCGCAGGGGCTTGCACTTATGCATGAAGTGCTCTGGATAGCCTCTGGCATGCGCCTTCCAATTGTGATGGTCAATGCAAACCGTGCTATGAGTGCACCCATAAACATCTGGAACGACCAGAGCGATTCCATCGCCGAGCGCGACTCCGGCTGGATACAGATTTATGTGGAGACCAATCAGGAGGCGCTGGACAGCGTAATTCAGGCTTACCGCATTGCGGAGCATGAGGATGTGCTGCTGCCTGTGATGGTGTGCATGGACGGCTTTGTGCTAACCCACACTGTGGAGCCTGTGGAGGTGCCCGACGAGGAGGAGGTTAAGCGCTATCTGCCAGAGCTTCACCTGCCGCATGTGCTTGATCCCGAGCAGCCGGTGACAATGGGTGCGCTGGGGGATCCCGGCTACTATATGGAGTGCAGGAAGCAGCAGGAGCTTGCAATGGAGAATGCGCTCCGCGTGGCTGAGCAGGCTGACAGGGAGTTTAGCTCAATCTTTGGACGGGGTTATGGTCTGCTCGAGGGCTACAATCTGGAAAACGCCGAGGTTGTGCTTATCACAATGGGCTCCCTGGCGGGCACCATCAAGGAGACCATTGACGCCCTGGGCGACGAGAGTGTGGGTCTGCTCAGACTCCGCCTGTTCCGCCCCTTCCCCAAGGAGGAGGTGCGCAGGGCCCTCGCGAATGCAAAGGTGGTCAACGTAATAGAGAAGGACGTATCAATAGGTTTTGGCGAGGGTGCTCTGTTTACAGAGCTAAAGAGTGTGTTCTACGACAGTGGTATGAAGATTATTGGTACAGTTGCCGGCCTGGGTGGACGGGATATAACCATGGAGCATATCAACGAGGCTGTGGAGCGGGCAAAGCGCGCTCTGCAGGGCGAGAGCGTTGAGGAGGTAACTTGGGCAGGCTTAAAGGAGGAAGCACTGTGAAGGTTGTTGCTGATATCCCGAGTTATGTGAAGTGCCGCCATGTTTGCGGCGCGAATCTTGCGGCGAGCCGCTGCTTCAATTTCAGGCTCAATGTCAAGGAAGTGAGCGAAGAGGAGTACTTCGCCCCCGGGCACAGGGGCTGCGCTGGCTGCGGGTGTACAGTGGCCATGAGACTGGCGCTGAAGGCAGCGGGCAGGAGTGTTATAACAACCCACGCCACTGGTTGCATGGAGGTTGTTAGCTCCCCCTATCCGGAGACCGCCTGGGAGGTGCCCTGGATACATGTTGCCTTTGAGAATTCCGCTGCGGTGGCGAGCGGTGTGGAGGCGGCGCTTAGGGCACTGGGCAAGAAGGACAGGGTTAAGGTAATTGCCTTCGGCGGCGATGGTGGCACCGTGGATATAGGCTTTCAGGCGCTGAGCGGCGCCCTGGAGCGTGGTCACGACTTTGTTTACATCTGCTACGATAACGAGGCGTACATGAACACCGGTATACAGCGCTCTGGCGCTACGCCCTACGGAGCGAGCACCACCACCTCGCCTCCGGGCAGGGAGAGCTTCGGCAACCGCACCTTCAAGAAGGATATGCCGCGCATAGTCGCTGCCCACGGCATACCCTATGTGGCAACGGCGAGTGTGGCCTTCCCCCTGGACTACATGGAGAAGGTGAAGAAGGCGCTGAGCATCGAGGGACCGGCGTATGTGCATGTGCAGGCGCCATGTACCCCGGGATGGGGTATAGCAAGCGAGAAGAGCATAGAGATCGCCCGCCTGGCTGTGGACAGCGGAATGTGGATACTCTATGAGATAGAGAACGGCAAGAGCAGGGTGACCTACAAGCCCACGGTGAAGCGTCCTGTTAGAGAATATTTGCAAATGCAGAAGCGCTTTAAGCACCTCAGCGATGAGCACATCGAGGTGCTTCAGCG
>NZ_JBPMGE010000057.1:0-16008 GCF_054014795.1 Candidatus Pyrohabitans sp.
AGGAAGGGTAATGAGAAAGTCAAACTCCTGGAGAAGAAGCTCCTGGAGGAGGTGATTGCTGAGGAGGCAAAGCTGGTATCTCACTCCTCATAGGGCGAGGTTATCACCCGCCTTATCTCCTCTGCTATTTTTCCCCCAATCCCGTGGACGCGTTCAAGTTCTTCTTTGCTGGCCGTGAACACCCCCTCTATGCTCCCGAATTCTCTTAGCAACCTCTTTGCAAGGGTGGTGTTCACATTGGGCAGCCCGGCCACTATAAACTCCTGCTGCTCTTTCAGCGTTGCCGTGCGCTTCTCGCCCCGAATCTCAACATAGCGCTCACCTTCCTGCTGCTCTCTCCTGGCGATGGCAGCGATAAGCGCCGCACTTTCTGCCTCATTGGCTGTGAAGAAGAGGGGTATTCCCAGGTCTATGCCAATCGCTGCAAGAGCGCCCCGAATCGCCTGGGGCGAGATGCTGCGCTTATTATAAAGAGAATCGCCCTCTATGAGCATTACAGGCTTTGCATAGCTGCGCTTTAGCGTCACCGCCTGCTCGAAGAGCCTGCCGTCAATTATGCTCTGCAGAAAATCCTCGGTGGTCTTTCTCTCCACACAAACGCGGGCGCTGAGCACATAGTCGCCCACCTCCAGCCTCTTCGGCTTTGATATTACACCCAGCGATAGAAGCTCGCGCACCACGCTGGAGGAAAGCTCCCGCGTATCGACGATTATGGTTATGCTGCTTTCAAAGAAATCATCCAGTTTTGCAGACTTGGGCGACGTCTGAGGTACGGGCGTTGTCCCGGCGAATTTGCGCTTGAGGTTGCTGAGTATCTCGCGCATTCGTCTCTCCTTGCGGCGGGCACTCCAGTAGAAAGCCTCATCCCGTGTTTTCTCGGCAATGAGCACTATCACCCTTCCTGCGCTTCCCCTGCCTGTTCTACCCCGACGCTGTATAGCGCGAATCTCGCTGGGTATGGGTTCGTAGAAGACTACCAAGTCAACCTTGGGTATGTCCAGACCCTCCTCGGCAACACTGGTGGCGACGAGCACATTATGCTCGCCGCGCCGAAAACTCTCAAGTACCTCCAGCTGCTTCTTCTGACTTAAGCCCTCGTCGTCCTTACTCCGGGAGGCCTGCCCAACGAAGCGCGCCGCACTCACGCCCTCAAGACGGTTGAACTCATCCACAAGCTTTCTGACTGTATCACGATACTGGGTGAATATTATTGCACGCTTCTGCGAGAGGTCCTCCTCTTTTATAATCTCCAGGAGCTTCTCCAGCTTGGGGTGGTGCATCTCCTCCGCCAGGTTGGCGCACTTGCGAAGGGCACGCAGGAAGTCAATATCGTGAAGAAGCTCCTTTGTGGCCTTTGAGCGCGCAGAGCGCTGCATCCTAAGGAAGTAGTGGTTCAGGGTTTCAAGTCCCTGGGTTTCAAGCAGCTCAAGAGCATGGGCAATGGTTATGCAACCCGCCACAAGCGAGAGTGCTGCGAAGTGCTCCGGTGTCGCCCCGCTTGCCAGGCTCTGCTGAATCCCTGCACGAATCCCCAAAAGTTCGCGCTTGCTCATATTCGCAGCTGCCGAAGTTGCCACGCCGAGACGCTTCAGCTCGCTGAGCCTCTTCTTCAGCGCTTTCTCTAGGGAGGCCTTGATCTCCGCAAACTCGGGAGGGAGGGGCACCCTCACCCAGTCTATCCTCATGTCCTTTATGTAGGGACGCACATCCCCGTCGCTCTCGGTGCGTACCTCTATGTTCTCTATGTAGAGGTTTTCCAGCACCTCTGCTATCCTTTCCTCATCTCCACCCGGCGAGGCGGTCAGTGCGAGTATTCGCGGATGCTCCGCCCGGCTCATGTACTGCTGGGCAATGAAAGCATAGGGGTAATCTCCAACGCTGCGGTGCGCCTCATCAAAAACAATCAGAGACACCTCCCTGATGGAGCAGCGCGAGGCGATGAGGTCGTTCTGCACAACCTGCGGTGTGGCACATATCACCCGCGCTCCCTGCCATAAAGACTGCCTCTTCCCGGGCGAAGTGCTGCCCGTGAAGGTTACAATCTCCTCCTCTGGGATCTTCAGAAATCTCTTGAAGCTTGCAGCGTGCTGCGCCACAAGCGGCTTCGTTGGAGCGAGCATGAGCACCCTGCTTTCAGGATAACTTCTTAGCCTGTGGGCCGCAAGTATCACTGCGATTACAGTCTTGCCCAGCGCCGTGGGTGCCACCACAAGCGTATTTGCACTAGTGGCACTGGCGAGGATTACCTGCTGGTAGAGCCTTGCCTCCACTGTGCCTTCCTTTATAAGAGGGTGGGAAACAAACATTTTCTTTTAAAAGCTCTCGGCGGAAGTATTAAATATTTTGGGAGCACAGGAAAAGTGTTCCATAATTTTTTAAGGGGTTAATGAAGTGAAAAGAGAAAAACTCGGGCTGATGCTAATAATACTTGGTATTGCTGTCTGGCCGCTGGCGGCTGTGTTTCAGATAGCAGCGCGCACAGCACTTGTTGTGCATTTAAGCTTTATAATACCCGGTGTATACCTCAGAAGAAGCAGGCTCCTGACAAGGTTCAGGAGAAAGTAATATATAGAGGATGGCCCAAAAAGTAGCTTGTTTCAGGTGAGTATGCAATGGAAAAATCGAGAGGATTCTGGACAAAGCACACACGGAAGGTCAGGAAGCGCGTGAGGGAGCGTGGCCTTGTGCCCCTGACTAGGATACTTCAGCAGTTCTCCCCTGGAGAGAGGGTGCACATAAAGATAGACCCTTCAATCCAGGATGGTATGCCCCACCCGCGTTTCCATGGCTACACTGGAGTGGTCAAGGCAAGGCGCGGACGCGCATATGTTGTCGAGGTAAAGGATGGCAATGCGACAAAGCAGATAATCGCACTGCCAGTACATTTAGAGGCACAGAAGCAATGAAAGGAAGAGGTATTATTGAGGTCAGGCCAATAAGCATGTATGAGGCCAAAGCGATCCTGGAGAGAGAGCTGGAAGAGAGTGAGGAGCCGCTGTACGAGCAGAAGATATGCTTGGACTACCTCCACAAGTTTGCAAAGCTCTCTCCCGAGGAAGGGCGCAAGATAATGGAGGAGGTACTGAAGGTAAGTGATAAGATTCGTCCTGAGACAGCAGCTAAAATCGCTGACCTGTTGCCCCGCGACGAAGAGGATGTGCGTGCGATTTTTGCCAAGGAGAGGGCGATTCTTGACAAGGATGAGATAGCAGAGATAGTTAAGATATGTGCACCTTACATAAAGGATTGAGGGAGGCGCGGCGGTGGGGATGGAAGAGTACGTTTATGTGCTTGATTACTTACCTCATGGAAGGGCAGAGGATGAGCGTCCCATCTACAAGAAGGAGCCCCTGGTGCTTGCGATAGGTGAGAAGTACCTCTCCCTCCTTGAACTCGTGCCAAAGCGCGGCGTTGAACTTAAGCCCTATGAGCGCGTTTACATCGGCAAGAAGGAAAGGGACAAGATAGACTATATCAAGCGCAGGATAAGCTACGAGGAGCTCAGCTCGGCGGCGAAGGCAGAGCTGCCGTATGTGCTCGAGGAGCTTGTTAAGAAGGATGAGAAGCGCTATGTGGACTTCTTCAATAAGGCTGCACCGCTCACAACCCGCCTGCACATGCTGGAGCTTCTTCCGGGCATAGGGAAGAAGTTGATGTGGGAGATACTTGAGGAGCGGAAGAAGAAGCCCTTTGAGAGTTTTGAAGACATCTAAAAGCGTATAAAGGCCATCTCTGACCCCGCCAAGCTTATAGTAAACAGGATAATTACAGAGCTTTCCGAAGAGGACACAAGGCACGGAAAGCGCAAGTACAGGATATTCGTCTCGCCGTGGCAGAGGCGTGAGAGGTGAATTTACTCCAGGAAACAAAGCTGATTTTGCAGAAGTATGGAATAAAGCCCAGAAGAAGGCTGGGGCAGCACTTTTTGATAAGCGAACCAGTTATTAAGCGGGAGGTGGAGTACGCGGAGATTTCTCCTGATGAGGTGGTCCTTGAGATAGGGGCAGGGATAGGCACCCTCACCAGATACCTCCTGGACGAAGGCTGCGAGGTGGTCGCAATCGAGAGCGACCCTCTTCTAGCCAGAGTGCTGCGTGAGCGCTTTCCAAAAGCCAGGCTTCGTGTTGTCTGCGGCGACGCCATAAAGGTTGAGCTTCCCCCTTTTGACAGGGTGGTGGCCAACCTGCCCTTCGCAATCTCTTCGCCCATAACCTTCAGACTTCTCCGCCAGAATTTTAAAAAGGCTGTGCTGATATACCAGCTGGAGTTTGCCCAGCGCCTTGTGGCCGAGCCAGGTACAAGGGCCTATTCCAGGGTGAGCGTCGCCTGCTACTACTTCGCCAAGGCCAGGCTGCTGGAGCGGGTCCCGCGGGGAGCCTTCTACCCCCCACCAGAGGTAGAGGCTGCGCTGGTGGAGCTTGTGCCGAGAAGGGAGCGTCTGCCAGCGGAGGAAGAGTTCTTCCTGCGCTTCCTGGCGGCACTCTTTCCCTATAAGCGCAAAATCCTCAGGCGAGCACTTGCGCTCGCCACGAGGAGGCTTTTTGGCGCAGAGGTTGAGCCCTCGAGTATTGTTGAAGAGAGGCTCCTTGAAAGACGGGTGTTTCAGCTTTCACCCGAGGAGCTGGCACAGATTAGTGAGGCACTTCGGAGATGGAGTACAGAGGAATCAGAATAACCGCATGCGAAAGGGTTTACCTGCCCTGCGACGACACCTTCATGCTGGCCGAGGCTCTTGAGAGGGAGGTGAGGCGTGGAGAGCTCGTCCTTGAGATGGGCACTGGCACAGGTTTGCTCGCCATACTGGCTGCAAAACGCGCTGATAAGGTGATTGCCGTGGATGTGAACGACTATGCAGTAGCCTGCGCCCGGCGCAATGCTATAGCCAACAACGCATTAAACGTTGAGGTCAGGAAGAGCGACCTCTTCGCAGGCGTTCGCGGGAGATTCGACCTCATCCTCTTCAATCCGCCCTATCTGCCAGGCGAAGAGCATGAGCCTGGGGACGAGCTTTCGCAGGCCTGGGATGGGGGTAAGGATGGGCGGAGGGTGATAGACCGCTTTATCCGCGAGTGCCGGGAGTATCTCAGGCAGAGTGGACGCGTGCTAATGGTGCAGTCGTCGCTGAGCGACCTCGAAAAGACCCGGGAAATGTTTTTAAGTCTGGGTTTTAAAGTAAGCATTGTTGCTGAGAAGGGCTTCTTCTTTGAGAGGCTGTATGTTGTAAAGGCGGTGCTGAAGTGATACTCTCTGATCGCGATATAAAGCGCTACCTGCGTGAGGGCAGGATGAAGATAGAGCCCCTGGACGAGGAGGTGCAGGTGCAGCCGAGTAGCGTCGACCTCCGCCTCGGCAATCACTTCAAAATCTTCAAACACGTCCGCAAGTCCCACATAGACCCCCTTAATGACAACGTGGAGGAGTACACAGAGGATGTGTTTATCGACGAGGGCGAGAGCTTTATTCTCCATCCGGGCGAGTTCGTCCTGGCGACGACGAGGGAGTGGGTTGAGATACCGCCTGAGCTTGTGGCGCGCGTGGAGGGGCGCTCAAGTCTGGGCAGGCTGGCGCTTCTCGTTCATGCCACCGCAGGCTTCATAGACGCTGGCTTCAAGGGGAGGATAACCCTTGAGCTGAGCAATGTTGGCAAGATGCCCATAGCCCTGCGCCCGGGAATGCGCATCTGCCAGCTCGCCTTTGAGCTCATGAGCTCGCCCGCTGAGAGACCCTACGGGCATCCCTCGCGGGGAAGTAAGTATCAGAATCAGGAGGGTGTGACGCCGAGCAGGATTCATCTCGATAGGGAGTTTAGGGAGTAGGCTTCATAGACCCGATGGAACCTTTTAAGAGGGAGCTGAATGAATACATAGACAACTCGAGGAGCTAAACCATGGAATACAAGCAGGTAATAGTGGTGCGTGTGGATTTGAAGATGACCCGGGGAAAGATATGCGCCCAGGTGGCGCACGCAAGCCTGGGCGCAGCGGAGGTTGCGATGCGGGAGCACACAGAGTGGTACGAAGCCTGGAAGCGCGAGGGCCAGAAGAAGGTTGTGGTGAAAGGTGAGAGCCAGGAGCACCTCGGCAGGCTATTCCAGGAGGCGAAGGAGCTCCGTATACCCTGCTTCCTGGTGAGAGACGCGGGCTTAACCCAGCTTCCTCCAGGCACCACCACAGCTCTCGCGATAGGCCCCGCACCCCAGGAGAAGGTTGACCGCATAACGGGTGAGCTCAAGCTCTTATAAGACTCCGCAAATGCAACAAAGGTTTTTAATGTAATGATTTGTAATTATTTGTAAGGTGAGCTTCATGGGCAATGTACAGGTAAGACTACCCCAGGAATCAATAGAAGAAATAAACAAACTGGGGAAAAAGCTGGGAAGTACGCGGTCAGAGGTTATAAGGAGAGCTCTGGACGTGGGTATACGCAGAATAAAGGCCGAGCTGGCTCTAAAGGAGTATATTGAAAATAAAATCACACTGTGCAAAGCGGCTTTGGTCTCTGGAATGTCAATTGTAGAATTTGCAGAGTATGCTTCCGAAAAGGGAATACCCTTCATCCGCTATTCTTCTGGAGAGGCCGAGAGAGACCTGGAGAGACTGAGGAAGATTCATGAAAGTCCTCCCTGATTCTTCCGCAATTATCGCACTCACCAGGACAGGTTCTCTACACCTGCTGAGAAAAACCTCCGGCGAGATTTATATAACCGAAGAGGTTAGGAGTGAGGTAACCTCCGGCAATTTTCCTGAGATTGAAGAGATTAAGAGAGGAATAGGAAGGTGGATAAAAGTCCTTAAAGCTAAAACTTCCCTGTATAACAAGTTTGAAGGACTTGGCGATGGGGAGAGGAGCATATTGAGCTACGCCAGAGGGAGGAATGATGTACTGCTCATACTGGATGAAGCAGAGGCGAGGGCAATTGCGGAGGCGGAAAGAATCCCCTACACTGGTACAATTGGTCTTATCATCTTTGCATATGAGAGCGGGAATATATCAAAGGAAGGGGCTGTAAACATAGTTAGAAGACTGGCAAAAAGCGATTTCAGAATGACTGTTGAGCTCTACGATTGGGCACTTGAAAAGCTGAGGTAGATATTACAGCAAACTTGCAGGTGTTGCTTTTTCTCCTGTGAAAGATGGAAGGCGAGGGCAAGAAAATTGAGCAGGAGAGCTTCTCGCAGATAGAAAAGAGGCTCTCCCACATTCCCATGCCGGAGCGTGATGTGGTTAAGCGCGTTGTGCATACCACCGCCGACTTCAGCTTTGCAAGGCGAATAACTTTTCATCACAATGCAGTGCAGGAGGCTGTAAAGGCGATTCGCGAGGGGTGCGATGTTATAACTGATGTGAAGATGGTGGCGTGCGGAATCAACACCTCCCGCTTGGAGAAGTATGGAGGCGAGGTGAGGTGCTTTATCTCCTCGCCTGAGGTGGTGGCATACGCCGAAAAGCACAAAATAACCAGGGCAAGAGCCAGTGTACGAATGCACCGCAGGGAGATTGAGGGCAGCATCTTCGTCGTCGGTAATGCACCCACAGCACTGTTTGAGCTTCTTGAACAGATTGAGGCAGGGGTTAGGCCGCGCTTTGTGATAGCAGCCTGTGTAGGTTTCGTCGGCGCCGCCGAGGCGAAGGAACGTGTGCTCAGCTACGACCTCCCCGCTATAGTGGTACGCGGCAGACGCGGCGGAAGCAATATCGCCGCGGCCATAATCAACGCCCTGATTTTGCTGGCTGATGAAGATACGACCAACCATTCGTAAGTTGCTTTGAAATTTAACCGGATTTGTGAAGTATTTTACACAAAGCTTTATAAATCATAACCACAATATAAGTAAGGGATTTATCTCATATCCCGGAGGGTGTAGTGTTGGGTAGCAGAGGGATTGAAAAGATAGGTGCAATAATAGATGCATTAGTAGATGCGATTGTAATCACAGATATTAATGGAAAAATTGTGCTTATTAATAAGAAATCTGAGGAAATTTTTGGTTACAGGGAAGGAGAACTGGAAGGTAGAAACATAACTGTTCTTATACCTCCAAAATTTGTTGTGATTCATGCTCAGGCTTTTAAAAAATTTCTTGAGACAGGGGACTCAATGCGAAAGAAGGGGACATCTGAGGTATATGCCAGGAGAAAAGACGGCTCAGAATTTCCGGTGGAAATGTCCTTCTCAAAGCTGGAGGTTAACGGCAATACCTACGTCGCTGCGATTATCCGCGACATTTCCGAACGTAAGCAGATTGAAGAGGCGCTCAGGGATAATGAAGCGATGTTCAGAACCCTGGCTGAGTACTCTCTTGTTGGGGTGTATCTCATCCAGGACGGTGTTTTCAAGTACGTAAACCCCAGGCTGGCGGAGATCTTCGGCTACAGGGTTGAAGAGCTTGTAAATAAAAAAGGCCCAAAGGACATGGTATACCCTGAAGATTGG
Organism: Candidatus Pyrohabitans sp.; assembly: GCF_054014795.1. Lineage (NCBI taxonomy): Archaea > Methanobacteriati > Candidatus Hydrothermarchaeota > Candidatus Pyrohabitans > Candidatus Pyrohabitans sp. The sequence continues at coordinate 8,435 of NZ_JBPMGE010000057.1, forward strand.
CCAGTTGTCGAAGAAAATATAAAAAAACGCATAAGAGGTGAGATCACTGCAATATGCTATGAGTTCCGTGGGATTAAAAAGAATGGTGAGGTGTTTTATGTCGAGGTTTATGGCGCCAGGGTGATGTACCGCGGCAAACCTGCAGTAATCGGCACCCTTCTTGACATAACCGACAGAAAGCTCGCCGAGGAAAAGATAAATCATCTGAACAGCGTTATCAGCGCCATAAGGGGCATCAACCAGTTAATTGTACGGGAAAGGGATAAGAAAAGACTCCTTATGAAGGTCTGCGAACTTATGCAGAATGTCAGGAGATACAGTGCAGTAAAAGTATGGCTTATCGATGAGAGGGGTGAACTTAAGCCTGTATCCCACCTAGGGGAAGATGACGTCAGGGACAGGGGCCTTGCAGAGAGAGCAATCGCTACCTGCGAGCCAGTGGTGGTTAAAAACCACGGTGCCCTTGCAGCGCTCCCCATAATCCATGAGAATAACATCTATGGTGTCCTGTGCCTTCATTCCGCAGTTATGGATGTATTCAATAAGGAGGAGCTGGAGCTACTGGCGGAGGTGGCGGAGGACATAGCCTATGCTCTGAAGGCCATCGAAGGCGAGGAGATGCGCAAGCGCGCTGAAGATGAACTCCAGCAGCAGAAGGCTTTCTATGAGACCCTCATCCACTCGGCTACAGATTTAATACTGGTTATAAACCCGGAAGGACGGTTTGTATATGCCAACCGCACTGCCAGAGAGACCCTAGGTGAAGATGTACTGGGGAAGCACATAAGCAATGTGGTTGCCCCTGAATACCTGGAGCTGACGCTGGAGAACTTCAGGCGACGCCTTCGCGGCGAGGAAGTTAAGCCCTACATAATCCAGGCGATAGACAAAAATGGTGTGCGAAGATGGGCAGAGATAAACGGGAACATAATCAAAATGAACGACAGGGTGATAGGCACATGCGCAATAGCAAGGGATGTGACAGAGAGGTTAAGACTGGAGGAAGAGGCGGCAAAGACCAGAGAATTCCTGCACAGTATCCTTGAAAGCTCCGCCGATGCGATAATCGCCACCGATGTAAAGGGTAGGATAACCTACTTCTCACGGGGAGCCGAGGAGATGCTCGGATATAAACCAGAGCAGGCAATTGGAAGGTTTATATTTGAACTTTATCCTCCAGCAATCCGGAAAGATATGCAGAAGCTCTACAGCACACTTTTTGAAAAAGAGGTTCTCAGAAACATAAAGACGAAGCTGCACTGCATCGAGGGCAGGGTTGTGGATGTCAATCTGTCCCTGGCACTGCTCAGGGACCAGGAAGGCAAACCTGTGGGCAGTGTGGGCGTTGCCAAGGATATAACAAGGGAGGTGCTCGCTGAGGAGGCGCTGAAGCGTGCATATGAAGAGCTGAGGCGTCTTGACCAGCTTAAAAGCGACATAATTGCCAATGTAAGCCATGAGATTCGGACTCCCATCACAATAGCAAAGGGTTATATAGAACTTGCCAAACAGGAAACAGATGAGAATGAGCGCATATCCGAGCTTCGTGCTGCGATTAAAGCACTTATGAGGCTGAATGACACTGTTGATGACCTGATTGCTATTGCAGATATTGAAAGGGGCGATTTCAGCCTAAACCTAAGAAAAGCAAAAATAGACACAATAATATCCAGAGCCATCGAGACAAAGGAGGAGTTTGCAAGGAGCAGAAAGGTGGATATTAAGGTGGAGATAAACTACTCTGGTGAGCTCAGAGTTGACCCTCTCAAACTCCAGCGCGCCATGATGAACCTCATAGACAACGCAATAAAATTCAACCGGAAGGCGGGTAAGGTTAGGGTTAGCGTGGACAGGAAGGAGGAAGAGCTTTTGATAAGTGTCAGCGATACAGGAATAGGAATACCCCAGGACAAGCTGGAAGACATCTTCAAACCCCTCACACAGCTTGACCCGAGCCCAACCAGATACTACGGTGGTACGGGCACGGGTTTAGCGGTGGCAAAGAAGATAATAGAGGCCCACGGCGGAAAAATATGGGCAGAGAGCAGCCCTGGAGAAGGCTCCACCTTCTACTTCACCATCCCTCTGGAACCTAAATAAAGTCCAGCCAGTGGTGGTATTTTTCCTCCCTGCCGCTCGTAACCTCAAAGAACTTTTCCTGAAGCTTTCGCGTGACCTCGCCAGGGTCGCCTATTTCGTAGCCGTCTATCTCCCTGATTGGCGTCAGCTCGGCTGCGGTGCCCGTGAAGAAGACTTCATCCGCCAGAAGGAGCTCCCCCCTGGTTAAATCTCTCTCAACCACCTCATAGCCCATATCTTTCGCGAGGGTGATAACACTGTCCCGGGTTATGCCGGGCAGGATGCTGGCATGTTCAGGAGGGGTGTAGATAACGCCGTCTTTAACCACAAATATATTCTCACCCGGTCCCTCGCTCACAAAGCCGCGGTAGTCAAGCATAATCGCCTCGTCGTAGCCAGCCTTAAGTGATTCCAGCTTGGCCAGGATTGAGTTGGCGTACTGCCCTGTACACTTCGCCACAGGCGGCAGAATATTAGGAGCTATACGCTGTAGAGAGGAGACCTTCACCCTTATCCCGCGCTTCAGACCTTCCTCGCCCAGGTAAGCGCCCCAGGGCCACGCAGCAATTGCAACATCAACCGGAGCCGCAAGCGGATTCAGCCCCATCTCCCCGTAACCGCGAAATGCTATGGGGCGGATATAGCACTCCTTGAGGTTATTGGCCTTGACAAGCTCCTTCGTTGCAAGCATAAGCTGCTCCACAGTGTATGGTATCTCCATGAAGTAGAGCTTTGCAGAGCGATGCAGGCGCTGCATGTGCTCACGGTGCCTGAAGACAGCAGAGCCTCTGACGGTGTCGTAGCACCTTATCCCCTCGAAGACCCCCGAGCCGTAGTGAAGCGCATGGGTAAGCACATGCACCTTTGCTCGCTTCCAGTCAACAAGCTCACCATTCATCCATATATAGCTGACCTCAGAGATGGGCATGGCAACCACCAGACAGGGAATGTTTATTCATGCTTATATAAATCTCTTCCGCCAAGCGAGCTCGTGGCAGGAAAATGTTCGGGAGAAACAATAAAAGATTGAAGTGGGATAATCAGAACAATGAAAGCCGGGATTATTAGAGGCGAAGGGAAGGGGAAGGTTGTTATCAGGGTGAGGTCAGCCCAGCCCTATACCGCCGAAATCACATCACAACAGCTCAGGACCCTTGCAGAAGTGGCGAGAAGGTACGGCTCCCGCGTGGTGCATACCACCCCCAGGCAGGCAATTGAGATACCGGATGTGGAAGAAAGCCTGGCCGGAGAGGCGATAAGAGAGCTGGAGGAGGCTGGTTTCAAAGCCGGGGCCTCGGGAGCGCTGATGAGGAATGCCTTCGCATGCTCGAGATGGTGCCTGTACAACTCAACCCCTGTGGCTGAGATTGCAAAGAAGGTCAACCAGAAGTACGGCAATGTGGAGATGCCTGCCAAACTCACCATCTCATTCTCGGGCTGCGACTTCTCCTGCGCCCGCTCAAGAACCTCAGACATAGGTGTTATAGCAAAAACAAGGATAGAGGTCGAGGCTGAGAAATGCATCAAGTGCGGGTTGTGCGTCAACGACCCCCTCGGGTGTCAGGTGGCCGCCCTCACTGTCTCAAAGACTGAACCCGTGAGGTGGGACAGAGATAAATGCGTGGGATGCGGCTTCTGCTCCAACATCTGCCCTGTGGGCTCAATTACTGCACAGGAGAAGGGCTTTGACATCTACATCGGAGGGGGAGGCGGAATTTTCCCGAGGGAGGCAGAGCTTCTGAAAGAGTTCGTGAGCGAGGAGCGCGTGCTGGGAGAGGTGGAGGGAATAGTGGAGAAGTACAGAGCCCTGGCAAAGCCCGGCGAGAGGCTGTTCTCTGTTGTTGAGCGCCTGGGTGTAGAGGAGTTCGGTAGAGATGGCTGAAGAGGTTTTCAGGCTTGAGCTGCCCAAGGTGGGCATAATAAAGGGGGTTAAGCCCAGGGATATCGAGGTTGTGGGTGAGAAGATTGTCAATATAAGGGCAAGGGCCAAGCCCTATTCCAACACCTACACAGCAGAGCAGCTTGAGAGGGTTGCTGAGGTCGCAGAGAAGTACGGCTCAGGCAAGGTTCATCTCAGCCCCAGGCACAACCTGGAGATACCGGAGGTTAAAAATAAAATGCTCATGTCTGCGCTTCAGGAACTCTTCGCTTCAGGGCTCCAGGCGGGTGGCTCTGGAACCTCTGTAAGGAACATATTCACCTGCGCCGACTACTGTCCCAACAGGGTGAGGGGCGTTAGGGAGCTCGGCGCCATTGTTAGTGAGCTCTTCGGCGACTTAGCATTACCGAACAAGTTCACCATCTCCTTCGCAGCCTGCCCGGGCGGGTGTTCGAGGCCCCACAATGTTGACATCGGCATAATAGGCGTCGCAGAGCTTGCCCTGCATGGGAAGAGGTGCATCGAGGGATGCACCGACTGCGTTGAAGCGTGCCCTGTGGAAGGCGCCATATCCCTGGAAGATGGACTTAGGATAGAACCCAATCGCTGTGTGCGCTGCGCCAGGTGTGCCCGTGCCTGTGCTGAGGGTGCAATTGAGGTTAAAGACACGGGTTTCAGGGTAGTTATAGGGGGCAAGGAGGGCAGGACGGTGCTGTTTGGTGAGGAGTACTCCAGCTTTGCAAAGGACTACGAGGTAATTGAGATAATAGACAGGGTGATTAAACAGTACAGAAGGCATGCCAGGAAGAGGGACAGAAAGAAGTATGAGAGGCTGGGGGAGGTTATTCAGCGCATGGGTGGGGCGGGGGCATTTATGGGTGAGCAATAGCGCTCCGGCGATGGCAATCAGGGTTAACTTTTTAACCTTTCCGCAGTGATTTAGGGGCATGGTGGACGAGAAACGCATGAAGGCGGAGTTCCGCAGGCGTGCTCAGGCTGAGCCCGAGAGGTACTACCCTGTGCAAACACTGATAAGCGAGGGATTTGAGCGCAGGCAGTGCAAGAGCTGTGGCAACTACTTCTGGAGCGCATCTCAGCGCGAGGTGTGCGGCGAGCCTTCCTGTTCCGGGGGCTACACCTTCATAGGGGATACTCCTGCCAGAGAGAAGATGGACTTCATTCAGACCTGGAGGAAGTTTTCAAGGCTGTTCAAAAAGCTGGGCTATACCCCAATAAAGCGCTACCCCATCGCCGCCCGCTGGCGCGACGATACTGACTTCGTGCAGGCGAGCATCTACGACTTCCAGCCCTATGTGGTTAAGGGCGAGGTTGAGCCCCCTGCAAATCCGCTGGTGGTGCCCCAGTTCTGTGTGCGCTTCAACGACATAGACAATGTGGGCATCACTGGGAGGCACTACACTGGCTTTGTTATGATAGGTCAGCACGCCTTTGAGCCGCCTGAGAGCTATGCACCTGAGGAGTACCTTCATCACATCTACCTCTGGCTGACGCAGGGGATGAAGATTCCAAAAGAGGAGATTCAGTTTCATGAGGATGCCTGGGCGGGGGGTGGCAATCTCGGTCCGAGTATTGAGTTCTTCTCCCGCGGGCTTGAGATAGGCAACCAGGTATACATGCAGTACGATATCACCTCTGGCGAGCTTCGTGAGCTCAGCATTAAAGTTCTCGACATGGGCATGGGGCAGGAGCGCCCCGCCTGGTTCACCTGCGCAACGAATACCAGCTATGAGGCGGTGTTCGCGGATGTTGTGGAAAAACTGTATGCGCGCACTGGAATTAAGCCAGACCACGAGCTAATGCGCAGATTTCTGCCCTACTCGGGTTTGCTGAATGTGGACGAGCGCTCCAGCATTGAGGAGACCTGGCAGGAGATCGCGGGCAGGATAGGCGTCGATGTTGAGGAGCTCAAGGATAAGGTTCTCCCTCTGGCGGCGCTTTATTCCATAGGGGACCACGCCCGAAGCCTCCTTGTGGCTCTCACCGACGGTGCACTGCCCAGCAACGTTGGGGGAGGCTACAATCTGCGCGTCCTTGTGAGGCGCAGCCTGGATTTCATCGCAAAGTACGGGTGGAGCCTGAGCCTGGCTGAGGTGTGCGAGTGGCATGCTCAATACCTTAAACCCCAGTATCCGGAGCTTGTGGAGCACCTGGATGAGGTGGCAAAGATTCTCGCCGTGGAGGAGCGCAAGTATGCAGAGACGAAGCGCAGGTCACGGGAGATAGTGGCAAAGCTCAGGGACAGGGAGATAGGGGTGGAAAAGCTTCTGGAGCTTTACGATTCCCATGGTATAAGCCCTGAGATGCTCGCCGAGGTGGGGCTTGAGGTGGAGGTGCCCGAGGACTTCTACATCCGCCTCGCGGCCCGGCATGAGCGCAGCGTTGCGGTGGCTCAGACAAAGAGGTTTAAAGAGTTCGACATCTCAGGGTTACCTGCTACTGAGATTCTCTACTATGATGATTATCTCAGGCTGGAGTTTGAGGCGCGGGTGCTGCGGGTGTACGAGGGCAAGTATGTGGTGCTCGATAGCACGGCGTTCTACCCAACAAGCGGCGGGCAGATTGCAGACAGGGGCTACCTGGACGATGCCCGCGTTGTGGATGTCTTCAAGCAGGGGAGTATAATCTTCCACCGCATCTCAGGCGAAGCACCAGAGGAGGGAAGCGTGGTGAGGGGCAGAATAGACGCTGAGCGCAGGGTGCAGCTTGCGCAGCACCACACGGCGACACACATAATAAACGGCGTGGCGCGAAGGCTTCTGGGCGAACATGTGTGGCAGGCGGGTGCCGAGAAGACGCTGGAGAAGGCGAGGCTGGATATAACCCACTATGAGAGTCTGAGCAGCGAGGAGCTCTCACAGATAGAGGAGCTCGCCAATGAGGTTGTTGCCAGGGCGATACCTGTGAAGAGCATGCTCCTGCCGCGCAATGAGGCAGAGAAGCGCTACGGGTTCCGCCTCTATCAGGGGGGTGCGGTGCCCGGGAAGGTTATCAGAGTTGTGAAGATAGGCGACCTGGACACCGAGGCGTGCGGAGGTACGCACCTGAAGAACACCCGCGAGGCAAGGCTGATTAAGGTCATAGGCTCCACAAAGATTCAGGATGGCGTTGTGCGCATAGAGTTCACCGCCGGCAGGGCAGCCTTCGAGTACATCCGCGAGCGTGAGCATCTCCTCAGGCTTGCGTCTGAGAAGCTTAGTGTCAATCCCGAGCAGCTCCCCGAGACGGTTGAGAAGTTTTTCAGGGAGTGGAAGGCGCTGCGCAAGGAGGTTGAGAAGCTCCGCAGGGAGATGGCAGAGCTGAAGAAGGCAGAGCTGGAGAAGCAGGTGGTGAGCACCGCGAGGGGCGAGTACCTTGTGGCTCGGCTAGACGCTGCAATGGAGGAGACGATTAAGACCGCGCAGGCGCTTGTCTCGCCGAGGCGGGCGGTTGTGCTCTTCGGCGTCGCCGATAAAATCTACGTCGCGGGCATAAGAGGTGAGAAGCTGGAGCTGGACATCTCAAAGATAGTCCGCGAGGTCTGCAGCATCCTCGGTGGCGGGGGTGGAGGCAGGGCTGAGTTTGCCCAGGGCGCAGGGAAGAATAAGGAGAGGCTGGA
>NZ_JBPMGE010000058.1:0-11936 GCF_054014795.1 Candidatus Pyrohabitans sp.
CCCGCTGCCCTGACCTCCGGCGAGACCGCAGGGTAAGCGGTGCACGCTACGCCTGAGATAACCCCTGCTGCAGTGAGCACCTGTGCTCCGTGGCAGATTGCGGCGATTGGCTTGCCAGCGCTGGCGAAGTGGCGCACAATCTCAAGCACGCGCTCATTGAGGCGTATGTACTCCGGCGCGCGCCCGCCCGGGATTACAAGAGCATCGTAGTCCTCGGGGTTAATTTCGTCGAAGGTTGCGTTCAGTGTAAAATTGTGCCCCCGCTTCTCGCTGTAGGTCTGGTCACCCTCAAAGTCGTGCACAGCGGTGCGCACCTTCTCCCCCGCCTTCTTGTCGGGGCACACAGCGTGCACCTCGTGTCCTACCATCTGCAGCGCCTGGAAGGGCACCATTACCTCGTAGTCCTCCACATAGTCTCCCACAAGCATCAGTATCTTCTTGGCTCCCATATCTTCACCTCCCTCAATTTTCAAAAATTCAGACATTATTATATCTGCAGGCATGACATAAAAATGTATTTATTAAGAAAAAAGGGAAAAACTACAGCCTCTCCCTAATCCTGTGCAGAAGCTCTGCGGGCGTTTTAATGGGATACGGGAGCTCCTCCAGAATCTCCTCGGCACGCCTGCCCTTTATCACCAGCCCGCGAAGCCTCCCGGCGAGCTGCTCCTTCTCCGCCGGGAAGCGCATGCCCTTGATGCGCGCCAGCAGATGCACCGCCCAGTCGATGCCCAGAACCTCAGCCTCGCGCTGCGCTAGCCTTATCTCTTCGCCCAGACGGCCCTCCTTTTTCAACTTCTGGTAGGCCAGCTTTGCAAGGCCGCCTGCGATGTGCTCGTCGACACTCTTCACCTCCTGCTCGAGGTAGGCTCTGACCTTCTCTTCCCTGGCTGTGGCGATGTTGCGCGCTGTCTGCTCAGTTATCCCCAGCTCCCTTGCAATCTCTGCATAGCTCTTCATCGCCTCATTCCTCATCACAACCACGTACGCAGCTTCCGCCAGGGATGGAAGCCAGGTGAGGTTGCGGTACTCAACCAGCTTCCTGAGCCCGCCGAGCAGTGATATACTCTCGGCAAACACCTGCTCCGCCATTGCGTCTATGCTCACCGCCACCGGCTTTGATATCACCTCCATTTCTACCACCTCCCATTACTTTTTTATGTAGTCTTCAAGGGGGGCTATTATGTCTATAACCCCCAGCTCAGTAATCTCAAACACCCAGGTTCGTGGGTCATGCGATGCGAGGCGGCAGCCGTCTATGCGCAGTGTGCGCAGCACACTGCCGAGGGGAAGGTGGTACAGCGAGACGTCCCAGCGGGTTTCCACTATCCTCTTATCCAGTACTATGGTGCCGTCAACGATGTGCGCAACCGCAAGCCCACCCGCCGCCTCAGCGCTCTCACTCGCCTGGGCGGAGCGCTTCTGAGATACGAGCAGCGCTGTCTGGCGCCATCTTTTGAGGAAGTTGAAGAACTGCCTCACAATCTGCCTTGCAGCCACTTCCTTGTGCTCGTATAAACCAGTGATGCTGTCTATAATTACGTTCCTCACTTTCTTTTCTTTGATTGCATACGCCATGGTATCCAGCAGCGCACGCGGGTTCTCCCTCAGCTCCTCATTGTCCGAAGCGTCTATCACCACCACATTCTTCTCAACCTCGGTGAACTCCAAACCCAGCGCCTCGCTCTTCTGCCTCAGAGCAGCATAAAGAAAATTCGCAGGGCTCTCCACGGTGACGTAGAGCACCCCGTAGCCGGCGCTCGCCTGCGTGGCTGCGAACTGCTCCGCCAGGATGCTCTTTCCGGTATCGGGTATGCCGGTTATGTTAAGCACCGCCAGGTAAGGTATCCCTCCCAGGGGCTTGCGCTCATAGCCTTGCTCGCCCTTCTCAACCTTATAAAACAGCTCGTCCAGCTTTGTGCCCGTGGGTATGCCAAACAGCTTCGGCGCCCTGCCCTCCAGCTCCGCCAGGGTGTAGTATTCCCCCACCATATATCTGATTAAAGTAACCTAACGTGAGAAAAATAGGAGATAGATTTAGGCTGGGCAGAGACCAGGCTCAAAAGGTGGTAAGCTCGCCCCTGATGAACATGTCTGTAATCTTCCTGATGCTTGCGATGTTTTCATCCACTATACTAAAAATATCGCTCTCAATTGCTCCAAGGCTTACTCCCTCCTCCAGTATAAGCTGGACACTTGCCGCCTTGGGCTGGTCTATGGGTTTGCCGATCTGCGAGAGCAGACGTACGTCCACCTCTCTCACTCCAGCTATTTCGCGGGTGATCTGCTCCGCCACCCTGTGGGCGAGCAGGTTGTAGATTTTGCCCACATGGTTAACAGGATTCTTACCGGCCGCCGCCTCCATGCTCATATGGCGGTTGGGTGTGATAAGACCATTCACCCTGTTGCCGCGGCCAACGCTGCCGTCATCGCCCATCTCCGTGGAGGTGCCGGTTGCTGTCAGGTATACCGCCTTTCTCTTGTAATCGTCACCGGTGTTCAGGAAAACCTCCACCTCACGCTCAGTTATCCTGGAGGCCAGCTTCTTCACCTCGGCCTTGATCTCCTGAATCACATTCAGGTAGTGGTCCATGTCCGGCACGTACCTGGCTACCATGGCCATTGAAATGGTCAAGGCGATTCCTTCACCTTCGCGGAGCCCCATAACCTTGATGTCCTCTCCACTCTCAGGAAACCTCTTCTTAAATTCGTCGCTGTTCAGGTAGCGTTCCGTCTGATAGCACAGCCTTTCGACGTCGCTGAGAGGGGCGAAGCCGACCCCGAAGGAGGTGTCATTTGCGAGAGGCACGGCCTTTGAGCGCCTGAACACATCAATAAGGTCAACACTCCCCTGACCTATGCGCGAGTCAACGATAACATCGCTTTCCACATCCAGGTTCCGCACTGTTGTGCGGAGGTAGTCCTTCGCAGCTTTAATGGCGACCTTGTGCACAGGCACAACCTTTTCATCCACGACGGTGGTGGCTCTTCCAGAAAGCAGGATATATATCGGCTTTATTACCTTTCCATCTCCAAACTCCACCTCAGCCTGCCCGCCAACAAGCTCCACCTGGTCAGTGTTGTGGTGCATCACGTAACCAAACTCCTCCAGGTACTCCCTGCAAAGCGCCCTGCTTACAGCGTCGGCTATGCCATCAGCCAGGCTGTCGGGATGACCTACCCCCTTCCTCTCCACAAGCTCTACGCGCTGCTCTTCTACGGGAGTGCGTACCACCTGCTCTATAAAAATGTTCCGCGACATGACAGTCCTCCTTAAAAGGGATATTCCGGGTAGAATAAATATTTTACCGAGGGAAAGGGTTTTGCGGATGAGGGGATTGCCTTACAAGCGACACTAAATAATTTCTTTTAACAGCTCCTCCAGGGTTTTACCGTTCTTTGCATCTTTGGCCTCTTTCTTCAGTTTCTCTATTTCTTCTTCCGGCATGTCAAAGAATCCAGCAAAATTTTTTATTTTGGGGCTCAATCTTTCTCACACACCTCTGACCGAAAACCTGCGCTGCGGTTCAATTGTCAGCGCAACCTTTCCTTCTTTAAACACGCGCACTATACCACCGCTCTGGCTTACTGTTATGCCTATACTGCGGGTCTTTGCAGTCACCGCAGCAACGGCGGCGTGTCTCGACCCCAGCCCGCGAGGTATGTCCACACTGCTTGTGTCCACATTGAGGTAGACCCCCGCGGACTCTATAATCCCGTCGCTGTTGATGACAAAAACACCATCCAGCTGGGCAAGCTCTTTGATTGTCTCCTTTATCTCCGGGTTGAGCACAGAGCGCTCCCCCACCATGTGTCCTTCGAAGGGGTTGAGGATCAGCTGCCTTGATATAGCCATTATCTTCTCTGTGTCGCCTATCAGAAAGGCTGTACCTATCATTCTGCCCTCTCTGCCTTCCTTTCCTATCTCAAGGGCGATGTTAAGCACCGCCTCAAAAACCTCCGGCTTAACCTCTATGTCATGAAGGAAGTGGTAGAGCGCCAGGTCGAGGGCCTCCTCCTTCACCTCATAGTAGAAGATGGAGTTTGCCTCCATGTTAAGGGTTGAGCCAACAGCTATCACGACGTCTTTATCGTGGATAATACCCTTCTCAATCCCCCTCACAATTGCATCTTCCACCATCCTCGCCACGGAGCCTTTCCTTGTCAGAAGCTTTAGCACGTGGGTATCAACTCTGCGGTGTCTCACCTTTTTGTCCACAAATTCCACGTCCAGAGCACTCTCAGTGACAGTTTTTAGCATACTTTGGAATATCTCTTCTGAAGCGGTGGCGAATATTACAGGGACGCTTAGCTTTACATTTTTAAACTCTTCGAAGCTGTCTCCTGTCTCAGTTATAACTACTATCGCAGAAGCATTAAGCTTTTTTGCAATGTCTATAGCACTGTTGACAATTACTTCCACATGTTTCATTGAGTAAGAATTTAAGACCGCACAATATAAATCTTAGGTAAGCGCCTCTTTCAGCTTTTCCCGGAGGATAAGCACATCGCTTTTATCCAGCTTCAGCACATCCAGCTTTTTAAGCTCAATGCACACCCCTGGAGCAAGAAAGCGGTCGTAGCTTGGGCAGAGGGTGAGAAGGCTCTTTCCAAGGTCTGTTGTTAATCCACGAGCCCTTGCCTTTACCTCCCTCGGCGATGGGTGCAGTACGCCAACGCACACACCCCGCCTCTCGGGATGGACAACACCAGGAAGCCTGCTTTTCAGCAGTTCCGAGAACTCGGTCAGTCGCTCCACCACGGCGGGAGCTATTTTCAGCTCCTCAACCAGGCCGGCGGCGAGAATGCCACTGGGACGGCAGGCTTTAATTAACTTTGCAGCCCTTCTCAAAAACTCCTCATCACCGGTTGAGATAAAACCCCCTGCGGTGAGGTTGGTGATTTTGGGGTCTCCTGTGGAGCAGATTATAATGTCGGCATTCTCACCCTGCGCAAGCCTCCTGTCGCCTATGGCTGAGGAGGCATCCTCGATGAGCAGGGTTCCATGTTCCTCGCAGAGCTCGTGAATTGCGCGAACATCCTGCTCAGCTATGTAGCCGGCGAAGGAGGTTATAAGCAGTGCCCCCGGCTTATGGCGCCCAAGCGCCTCCTCCAGCGCCTCGGCGTGGATCACACCGAGCTCCGTTTTGACCTCGCACACCTCTTTACCTAGAAGTTGAGCGTATGCTTTGAAGCCTCTCCAGCCCCCCTGATCCGGGAGCATCACTCTGCCTTCGACGGCACTCAGCGCGGCAAGCACGGCACAGCTCCCGCTCGCCACCACGCGCGCATGGCTGTGCCCGGTGAGCTTTGCCACGGCCTCTGAAGCTCTCATTACAAGCTCCGCGTTCGACTCAACATCGAGAGCCTTTGCAGCCCGGCACATCGCCAGCCTGGCTTCCTTCGAGGGTCGGCGGTGAGGGAACATACCTAAGAGTCCACCGGAAAATATTAAAAACTTGCCTCTGAAGTTGGAAGCATGCCGGGCAAGCTTTATCTCGTGGGAATTGGGCCAGGGGGCAGGGAGCATACAACACCCCGCGCAGTTAGGGCAATAGAGGAGAGCGACGTGATTGTGGGGTACAAAAGCTACCTCGGGCTTGTGGAGGAGCTGCTCGAGGGTAAAGAGGTGTTTGCCACTGGAATGCGCCACGAGGTGGAGCGGGCAAAGCAGGGGGTGGAGCTTGCACTTAAGGGCAGGAGGGTGGCGATGGTGAGCAGCGGAGACCCTGGCATATACGCAATGGCGAGTGTTGTTTTTGAATACCTCGCCGAAAATTCGGCAAAGCTGGAGGTGGAGGTCATCCCGGGTATAACCTCTGCCAACGCCTCGGCAGCACTTCTCGGCTCGCCCCTGGGCAACGACTTTGCAGTTATAAGCCTCAGTGACCTGCTCACACCCTGGCGCGCGATAGAGCGCCGCCTTGAGCTGGCTGCAAAGGGCGATTTTGTTATTGTGCTCTACAATCCGAGGAGCACAAAGCGAAGCTGGCAGATTGACAGGGCGAGGGAGATTGTGCTAAGCCACCGTGATGCTGCCACGCCTGTCGGCATAGTTAAGAATGCGTACCGCGAGGGCTGCAGGGTTAAAGTTACCACACTGGGGGAGATGCACAGGCATGAGGCTGACATGCTCACAACCGTCATAATAGGAAACTCCCAGAGCTTCCTCTATGAGGGCTGGATGATTACGCCTCGCGGATACAGGAGGAAGTACTCTCTGAGGGGGTAGTATGCTCTGGGTGCTTGCAGGCACGGGGGATGCGGGTGAAATTATCGCAAGGCTCGTGGAAGAGGGTTTTGAGGTTATTGCAAGCGTTACCACGCGCTATGGCGCCGACATTGCGAGCAAAGCCGGCGCAAGTGAGGTTGTGGTTGGGCAGTTAGGCAAGGAGGAGATGCTTCACCTCTTGAGAAGCAAAAGCATAGGGGCAATTGTGGACGCCACCCACCCTTTCGCGGTGGAGGCGAGTGAGAATGCAATGAAGGCGGCGGAGGAGGCGGGGGTAGTGTATATCAGGTATGAGCGTCCAAGGCTGAACCTCTCAGGTGAGGACATACACGAGGTTGAAGGCTTTGAGGAGGCGGCTAGGCTTGCCTCTGAGCTGGGTAGGGTCGTTTTCTACACCGCCGGGATAAAGAATCTGCCCACCTTCCTGAAGCACTGCTCCTCCCGCGTTGTTGTTAGGGCACTCCCCTTCCCGGAGGTGATAGCTCGGATTATCGAGCTGGGGCTTGGCCCGGAGGACATAATCGCAATGCGCCCGCGCTTTGATAAGGAGCTGAACAGGGCCATGCTCAAAGCCTACAGGGCAGAGGTGCTCGTGACCAAGGAAAGCGGCAGCGAAGGCGGGGTTGGAGAGAAGCTCGCCGCAGCCAGAGAGCTGGGCATCCCGGTGATAGTGGTGCGGCGTCCAAGCCTGGCGTACCCGAAGATGTGCGAGAGTGTGGAGGGGGTTGTGCAGGAGATTAAAAAACTATCTTTAACGTAGTTATCCTTTACCCTGAGGGCATGCGTTGCGCCACCTTATTTGCTCTGCTTCTCTTCTTAGGGTTGGCATATGCCCAGAGTGGTGTGGTGTTTGAGAAGGGCCTGAGCAAGAGCGTCGTTGCAGTTGGAGAGCCGGTTACCGTGGTGCTAACTGTGAGCAACCCGGGGAAGGAGGCGATAACAGACCTGAAGCTCAAAGACAGCGTCTCTCTGCCGGGGTTCAGCTACAACTACCTGGAGTACCTGAGCTATCTCGCCCCTGGAGAAAAGCGCAGCTTTACCTATACCATAGTTCCCACCCGGGAGGGAAACTACACCCTGCCCAGCGCCGAACTGGAGTTTAAAGTGGGGGGCAGGAAGGTCACCCTCCGGAGCGGGGAGGTTGTGCTTCATGTTGTTGTGGCGGTGCCACCTTCACCCGGCAGAACCTCTAATGCAACGCCCAGCGATATAGCAAACAGGAGCGCCGAGACCAGGCTGTACCCTGAGCCCGAGAAGGGACTTACGGTGAAGCAGGCTCTGAAGTTCTCTCTCATAGGCTTCCTCGGTCTGCTCCCCTTTGCCTACCTGGCCTTTAAGTACTTTGGAAAGCGCGGGAAGGAGATTGCAAAGGTGTACCAGGAGAAGAAGATAGAGGGACCAGAGAGGAATGTTTTCAAGGAGGCGAAGGAGGCATTCTACGGGGGCGACAGGAAGGGTGCTTTTGTTATGATATCCGAGGAACTGAAGAGGATATTCGATAGGAGGTATTCCCCTGGCAAGAAGCTCACACTGCGCGAGTACCTTGCCATGCTTGAGAGGGATGATGTGGATGGGGAGATCAAGACCCTCGCCGGCGAGACTGTCAGGTTCTGCGAGCTGGCGGAGTTTGCGGACTATGAAGCATCGCCCGAGGAGTTTCACCTTGCGCTTAAAGGGCTGAGCAAGGTAAAGAGTGCGCTGGAGAAAGAGAAACCATGAAGGCTCCATATCTCGGCAGGCTGCGTCTGCGCTGGTGCACGCGGTGCAATCTTCCCCTTCTCGGCAAACGCTGCGCCTCCTGCGGCGGCGAGGGCAGGAGGGTGGCGATCACCCCGCCCGGAGACGTAAGGCCTGCTTTTCCGCGGGACGTGGAGGTTATCAATCGTGCCGCTGAGGAGCAGTTCGGCACCCAGCTACTTCCAGAAGGTAAACTGGTTCTGCTCAACCGTGCCCCAGGCGAGGATGTTATGGATGAGGTTGTTGCAGACGGCGTCGTTCTGGGAGCACTGCGCTACGATTTTGAACGTGACTATGTGCTTATGCCCTCGCCGGCCGGGGCCCAGAGGCTGGTTGAGGGGGGCAGAGGCTACGTGGAGGTCTATCCAGACGTGGAGCAGTATCTAGCTAAAGGGGCAAGTGTTCTGCTGCCAGGCGTAGTTGCCTTTGACCCGGAGATTAAGCGGGGGGACGAGGTTATCGTAACCTGCGAGGGCAGAGCCATCGCCGTGGGAAGGGCGAGAATGAGCGGCAAGGAGGCGGCTTCGAGAACAAAGGGCATGTTTGTAAAGGTTCGCAGGTACAGCGCGGGTGTGGGAGAGGAGATTCCTGGGCAGCAGAGCTGGGAAGAGGCAGTAAAGGCAAACCTTCCGGTGATAGAAAGCTATGAACGCGAGGCGGTGAGGTTTATAAGGAAAATCGCCGAGAGGAGCAGGAAGCCGGTTATTGTCGCCTTCAGCGGGGGTAAGGACAGCCTGGCAACACTTCTTCTGGTGAAGAAGGCCCTGGGCAGTGCTAAAGCTATGATGGTGGACACTGGCGTTGAGTTTCCAGAGACGATGAGGTTCGCAAGGCAAGCCTGCAGAGCTGTGGGGGCTGAGCTTCTGGTGGCGGAGGCCGGGGACAGGTTCTGGCGGGGCGTGGAGTACTTCGGCTTTCCGGGCAGGGACTACAGATGGTGCTGTAAGGTGGTGAAGCTTGGGCCCACGGCAAGGCTGATAAAGGAGCACTTCCCAGAGGGATGCCTTGCCTTCATAGGCCAGAGACGCTACGAGAGCGAGGCGAGGGCAGCCTCGCAGAGGGTGTGGCGCAACCCCTGGCTTCGAAACCAGCTCGCTGCCTCGCCTATACAGAACTGGACAGCTCTGCACGTGTGGCTGTTCCTGCTCAGGGAGGGCGTTGCCTTTAATCCGCTGTATGAGGAAGGTAACTACCGCCTGGGATGCTGGCCCTGCCCTGGCTCTGAGATGGCGGAGATAGCGATGCTCAGGCAGAGCCACCCTGAGCTGTGGGGAAAGCTCCGTGGGGTGCTCGCAGAGCAGGGCTATAGCGAGGTGGAGTTTTCCCGTGGAGTGTGGCGGTGGCGGAGGCTGCCCAGGGGGCACAGGGAAGCCGCAGAAAAAGCAGGGCTTACAGAAAAGAGGAGACAGGTACGGTTTGTTTATAAGCTGGAGAGAGACGGGGAGCTCAGGGCTAGCACAAGCTTCAGCGCACCTTTTGAGGACATCGCCCGCTTTGCCAGGGTGCTCGGTATTGAAGCGAAGGGCGACGGTTTTATAGAGGCGGGAGGAATAAGGTTTTACCGTGAGGGCGTGGCGGTTGCTACCGCGAGGGAGCATGCCACTCTGGCGAAGAGGGTGAGGAGGATGCAGGGCGTAATAGAGCGGGCTGAGCACTGCTTTGCCTGCGGTGTCTGCGTGGCCCAGTGCCGCTCAGATGCGGTTGAAGTGAGGGAGAAGGCGAGGATAACAGAGCGCTGCACCTCCTGCGGAAGGTGCCACGAGAGGTGTCCCCTTGTGAGGTACCACGTAGCCAGAGCAGAGCTGGTGTTTGAGGATGCGCAGGATTGATGTGTACCCCAGCGAGGGCAGCAATTCGCTGCAGAGGTGGTACAGGATAAAGCACCCCCTGCGCGTGGTTTTCAACTTCATCATAATCTACACCTGCCGTTTTGTGCCTTCGCTGGCGCTCAAGCGCTGGCTTTTGAGGTTAACAGGGATGAAGGTGGGGAAGGACGTTTCCATAGGCCTGGGTGCGATGTTCGACATCTTTTTCCCTGAGCTGATTGAGATTGGAGACAACTCGGTGATAGGCTACAATGCCGCCATACTTGCGCACGAGTTTCTGGTCAAGGAGTGGCGCAGGGGCAGGGTTAAGGTTGGAAGGAATGTTATGATAGGTGCGAGAAGCCTTGTACTCCCGGGGGTGGAGATAGGGGACGGCGCTACCATCTCCGCCTGCTCCCTTGTTAATAAGGACATCCCTGCAGGTGCCCTTGCCGGTGGGGTGCCCGCGAGGGTGCTGAGAGGCGAGAGCGATGAGGCGCTATGATGCGCTTCTGCTTGCAGTGGCGGTAATCAACATCGCCGGCACGGCCTTTGGCTTCTACTACTACCGTGAAATGTATGCGCTTTTTCCTGTGAAGCTATGGATTTTTGTGCCCGACTCACCTCTCGCCACGCTCTTCTTTGCCCTCTCTGTTATCCTCATCTTCTTTAAAAAACGCTTCAACGCCTTCTACCTCATCGCCATGGCACAGAGTGTGAAGTACGGCTTCTGGACGATGTTTGTAATCCTCTACTTCAGCGACTACTTCCTGGCACCTTACCACCGCTATTATTACTACCTCATGTTTGTGCTGCACTTCGGCATGGTTATTCAGCCTGCGCTTATACTGCATAGGGTGAAAATCACCAGGCGGGAGCTTGGTATCGCCGCCACCTGGCTGGCGCTCAACGACTACTTCGACTACATGCTCGGCACGAACCCGCTGGTCATCTACGCCTTCCCGGCGGACAAAGTGGCACTCACCGGCGCTGTAACCTTCCTTGCCGGCATGGTGATTCTTGTGCTGCTCTGGCTGCTCTCAAGGCGGGCCGAGGTGTTCGCACGCCTCTGGGGCAGGATTGAAGGGTAGTATAATCTGTACATAATTAAGGAACCTCTGTTCGAAGAGTAGGAAAATGGTGGAATCTCGAGAAAAAGTGATAGAAAGAAAGTTGCACGGGAGTTACGGTAGTAGGATGGACGAGGTGAAATAAACAGTAGAAAGAAACGTAAATAGACCTTAAATATATGAAATTGTTACCATTATTTTTAATTATTATCATAGAAAATTTTATAAACATGAGTTAATTCAATAGTCTTATGGAAATTGATCAATTAATTGTTTATTTTATCGAACGATATGAAAAAGAAGCATCGAATAGAGAAGAGTCCAAATACGTAGAATACACAGAAAAATTTAGGAAATTCAATTTAAGCAAGGTCACTAAGGATGTAGAAAAATGCGTACGCCAATTCCTCTATAAGTGGGGTAAGATGGGGCGTGTACTTGGTCGGATTCCTGATTGGGAAGCCAAACTTGCAGAGAAAATCACAGAAAACTCGCAAGAACTTAAATCTTTCAGGACAATGGATTTGTCTGAAGTTGATATAGACAATAAAAAAATTGAATCTGATATTAAGAAGTGTTATCGCTCATTTAAAGGCATAATTAAGCAGACAGCGGCGGCAAAAACCCTTCATTTAATCTGTCCAAATTTCTTCCCAGCTTGGGATAGTAATATAATAGAAGCATTTAACAGGGAGTTGGAATCAAATAGAAAATCTAAATCTTACGAGGATATCTATTATATGTTCATGAAAGAAGTAAAGAAATTGCTTGAAGAATATGACGATACATTTTCCACCGTGGCTAAAAAATATAATAAATCAAAACTGAAAATTGTGGATGAATTTTTGTGGTGGGCGGCCAATCGACCGTTATCTCTTTTTATAAACCGATAAAATTGTATTGAAGTAATAGCATAATTTACCCCAAATTTTTATAACCCCCTCTGGACAGGAATACTCATGGGTAAGAGGATTGCCTTCTTCATGGACTACGACCGCTATGGCAGAGAAGAGGCGCCGGCGATACTCCAGTTTATTCAGACGCTGCGCAACCATGGGCACAGCGTGGACTTCATGACCTCCGAAGGGGAGC
>NZ_JBPMGE010000059.1:0-9595 GCF_054014795.1 Candidatus Pyrohabitans sp.
CAGTAAAAACTAGCACGGGGGTGCATATATAAAGTTTATCGCTTGTTATATAAGCATCAATAGAAAAGGTGGTACCATGAGGAGCGATGCTGTTAAGCGCGGACTTGAGAGAGCTCCGCATAGAAGCTTGTTCAAGGCAATGGGCATAACCGATGAGGAGATGGATAGACCTTTTATAGGTGTAGTCAATTCCTGGAATGAGCTCATCCCGGGTCATGTGCACCTCGACAGGGTGGCGGAGGCAGTCAAAGCAGGGGTTCGCCTCGCCGGGGGCGTGCCCTTTGAGTTCAGCACCATAGGAATATGCGATGGCATTGCAATGGGACACAAGGGCATGCACTACTCTCTGCCCTCACGCGAGGTTATCACAGCAAGCATTGAGCTCGTTGCCCAGGCGTACCGCTTCGATGCCCTCGTTTTTATACCCACCTGCGATAAGATAGTACCCGGGCATTTAATGGCCGCGGCGCGGCTAAACCTTCCGAGCATCTTCGTAACAGGAGGAGCCATGTGCCCGGGCTTTGTGAACGACAGAAATGTGGACCTTATCTCTGTGTTTGAGGCTGTGGGTGAGGTTAAAGCCGGAAAGTTGACAGAGGAAGAGCTCGCTGAGCTGGAGAATCTCGCCTGTCCCGGCCCAGGCTCCTGCGCTGGCCTGTTCACAGCCAACACAATGGCATGCGTCACCGAGGCGCTGGGCATGTCATTGCCCGGGTGCGGCACCGCCCATGCCGTTGACGCCAAGAAGCTGCGAATTGCAAAGCTCAGCGGCATGAAGGTCCTCGAACTCCTGGAGCGCGGCATATCGGCGAGGGAGATAATGAACCACAGAGCCTTTGAAAATGCCATACGCATAGACATGGCCATAGGCGGCTCAACCAACACCGCCCTGCATCTGCCTGCAATTGCCCGCGAGGTGGGGGTGGAGCTGCCGCTTGAGGCCTTTGACCGCATCTCCGGAGAGACGCCCCACCTAACCAGCCTGCGCCCAGGTGGTGAGCACTTCATGCTCGACCTGGACCTGGCGGGGGGAATACCCGCGGTTATGCTGAAGATAAGGGATAAGCTGAACCTGGAAGTTCTCACAGTCACCGGCTCAACTCTGGAGGAGAACCTGAAGCATGTGCACATCGTCAACCCGAAGAAGAACCGCGAGGTTATCCGCGACCCCGACAATGCCTACCATCCTGAGGGTGGAATTGCCGTTTTAAAGGGCAGCCTTGCCCCCCGCGGAAGTGTTGTAAAACAGACAGCAGTGAGCGAGAGGATGCTGCGCCACCGTGGGCCTGCCCGGGTTTTCAACGGCGAGGAGGCGGCAGTGAAGGCTATCCTCAACGGAGAGATAAAGCAGGGTGACGTGGTGATAATACGCTACGAAGGCCCCAAGGGAGGCCCTGGAATGCGCGAGATGCTTGCGGCTACATCTATAATCGCCGGCATGGGATTGAGCGACAGCGTGGCTCTGATTACCGACGGACGCTTCTCCGGCGGCACCCGGGGGCCCTGCATAGGCCATGTTTCGCCAGAGGCCTACGAGGGCGGGCCCATAGCGCTTGTGAAAGAAGGCGATACCGTGGAGATAGACATACCCGCGCGAAAGCTTAACCTGCTTGTGGACGAGGAGGAACTGGAAAAGCGAAGGCAGGAATGGCGACCTCCTGGCGGGGAGGCAGGAAGGAGCTACCTGGAGAGCTACCGCCGCAGCGTCAGCAGCGCAGACATGGGTGCAATACTGATGTGAAGATGAAAAAAGAAAAAATCCTGGAGCTCGGCTCGGCGTACAGGGAGTCAAAGATCCTCCTCACCGCCGCGCAGTACGACCTCTTCGACCATCTGGAAGAGCCGCGCTCTGTGGCTGAGCTGGCAAGTGTGGTAAAGGCCGAGCCCCGTGCCCTTGAGCTTCTGCTCAACGCCCTTGTGGCGCTCGGTTTTATAGAAAAGGCGGGTGATGGTTACAGGAACACGCGCGAGGCGAGTAGGTATCTGGTTAGATCAAGTGATGAGTATCTGGGCCACTGGCTGAAGCATGCGAACAGGGGCTTTGCCAGGTGGGCCGGACTGGAGGAGGCCATCTTTGCAGAGCCCTGCAAGGAGGAGGACAGGCTCACCTTTCTCCTGGCCCTCGACAGCATTGCAGCTAAGCGTGCAGAGGAGCTTGCAGAGGCGGTAAACCTCCAGGGAAAGCGCAGCCTGGTTGACCTGGGAGGAGGTTCCGGCGCCTATTCAGCGGCTTTTGTAAAGCGCTATCGCCTAGCTGCGACGATAGTAGAGCTGCCCGATACCGCCGATGCCACGAGGGAAATTCTGAGGAGGAAAGGCGTCGCCGGCATTAGGCTTCTGGAGGCAGATTTTCTCAAAGACGACTTTGGCAGGGGCTACGACGCTGCACTCCTCTCCAACATAATACACTTCCTCAGCGAAGACCAGAACCGCAGGCTTTTCAAACGCATTTACAATGCCCTCGCCCCGGGCGGAGTGGTGATAGTTCACGACTACATCCTGGACGACTCAAAGGTGGCGCCGAAAGAGGCGGCGGTGTTTGCGCTGCACATGCTCCTCAGCAGCGAGGGCAGAACCTACTCCTGGAGCGAAGTGGAGGCATGGTTAAGCGAAGCCGGTTTTACCGGTTTTGAGAGGATTGAACTGAGCGAGTCCCGCGTGCTGGTGGGGAGGAAGTTTATACATTTAAATATATAATCTTTTTTAAAAGTTAATACTTTTTTATGTATGACATGCAGGAGATGGTGGGATACCTCCACACAAAACTGTCTGAGGCACCCATACTCGCCAGAGAGAATACACAAAGGACAAACGGAGAATACTTCAGACATACAAGGGCTTATTTTAGACTCAAAAAGCATGTAGATGCATTCATAAAAGGTGATTCAAACAGACGACTGATTCTTTTCCCAGGTCTGAGGGGTGTTGGTAAAACCACAGCGCTGCTGCAGATTTATCTGTATTTAACCAGAAAACTTGGAATTGAACCTTCGAGAGTTCTATATATTTCCGTAGATGAGTTGAGGAGCTATATTGGAAGCGGAATTTACGAAGCTGTAAAGGCATATGTTGAAGAGATCCACAGGTCTACACTTCCAGGATTGAAAAAGCAGCTTTTCATTCTTGTGGATGAAGCTCATTTTGACGAAAAGTGGAGCGTAGCAGTAAAGGTTGTATATGACCAGAGTAGAAACATTTCCCTGATTTTGACAGGGTCATCTGCTTTAAGCATGGAAATGAGTGTAGATCTGGCTAGAAGGGCAGTTAAAGAGCCGGCATTCCCCCTTAACTTCTCGGAGCATCTTATTTTAAAGTACGGCTTTTTCCCTCCAAGAGGTACAGCTAACTGTGTTAAAAATCTGATGTTCAACCCAGGTGATGTGGTTATCGATATATCAAACAATATACTGTACAAAATCATGCACAATACGATTGGGATAGGTAAACCTCTGGAAAAAGAGCTGGAAGATTACCTGCTCACCGGTGGCTTCCCTTTTAGTCTGGAGCTAGACGCAAGGGGTAACCATAACAGAATATTCGACATGGTGGACAGGATAGTAGAAAAAGATGTGTTTTCGATTGGAAGGTACAGGGCGGATACAAGAAATACCATCTCAAGGATAATATATTTTCTGGCTCTGCAGAAGCCGGGAGGAGTGTCTGACGTAAAGCTTGCCGGCAAGCTTAATACGTCTCCTTCACTGGTTAGAAGTATTCTTGAGACCCTTGAGAAAACACATCTTATTGTTAGCATAAAACCCTATGGAGGTGCAGGAAGGATCGTGAGAAAGCCATGGAAATACTATTTTCTGGCACCTTCAATAAATGCCGCAATAAGAACAAAGCTCGGGGCTCACCTAGATAACATCAGAGAGCAACTTGGACTCCTCGTGGAGAATATGGTGGTCTTTTACCTTTTCCGGATGAAGGAAACTATTGGCAAACCTCTGGGAATTTTCTATGACCCGAAGAAAAGGGGCGCAGACTTTTTAATACAAAAAAGCATAGATGAGATAGTTCCAGTTGAGGTTGGGATTGGACGTAAAGGAAGGGGTCAGATAAAGAGGTCTATACGGGAGTATGGAGCAGAATATGGTGTTGTGTTATCATCTGGAGAAAGGGTGCGCAGAGAGGGCAATGTTACCTTCATACCGCTGACCCTCTTTTCTTTTGTATAAAAGTAGGAACTACGCAAACCTGCGCAGCTCTCCAAGCTGTGCAAAGGGTAAGCAACCCGCCTCCTCGCTCACCGCGATGACATTGAGCCGGTCCACATCTATACTGCGCAGGAAGGGCGAGAGCAGCTCATTCTTTGGCAGGAGATTAACCTCGCTGCCGTATGCAAGCGGAGAAAATGCGGGAAGAACCACCACCCTCCTTTTGTTCGCCTCGCCGTAAAGAAAGCATCTCACCTTCTCCCTGACCCCTATCTCGTCGTAGAGCGCTATCGCCGGGTGCTCATGCGCCAGAATTAGGAACTCTGCCTCCCGCTTGGGCATGCGGTGTCCGTGGAAGAAGTGGTAGCTCCCCAGTGTGAGCTCCTCGTGCAGCGCCACGCCATGTTTGCGGGTGATATAGATGATAAAGGTGTCGTGGTTGCCCTTCACCACATGCACCTTCCTGAAGTGCCTTCGCAGCATCTCAAGGAGTTCGCCAACCTCCCGAAACTCGTGGTAGCTGGTCTCGCTGAACTCATGCTTCACATCACCGTTTACAATCACCCTTTCTGCAGAGCACATCCCGGCGATGGCCTCCAGCATCTCCACCTCCTTCCTGAACTGCATCTTGGGCATAAATATGCCCTGCTCCGCCATGATTCCCTCGTAGCCCAGGTGAAGGTCTGCGATAACCACGGTCTCTATATCTTTCAGATAAAGCGCCGGGTAGGGGCAGAGCACCTCAACGCCTCTGAAAATCTCCATGCTCTTAGCTATGCGCCATGGTTAATAATTTTCCCCCTCTTCACAGCTCCTCTTCAGGCTTTGACTTCCTCACCCTTATAACGTAGGTGCGCAGGTCGTCATCAATCTCCACGTACTCATTTAGGAAGTCGTAGAAGTCGACCTTGTCGCGCCAGTATTTCTCCCACTGCTCCGCTATGTCAAGGAACATGTCCTTTATGGGCTTTCGCCTTTTCATATTCTAATATCTGACGCTCATGTCATAAAAGGATTTCTGCTCCCGCATTCTGGCAGAAATCTGGCCAAGATATATATTTCAAGGGGCGGGTAATAGAGATTGATGGTGCATCCTCTTTTGTTCCTCGTGCAGGCGGTCCTGAGCACAGTGATAATAGGTGTGATTTACGGGCTCTACAGACACGTGGAGGCTGAAGAGGTGAGGCTCAGGCTGCGCTTCCTCCTTGCCTCCTTCCTGGCCCTTATGGGTTCGCTCATGTTCCACTCCCTCGGCATCTCCATACTCCTGGAACATGTGCTGGGAATAATCTTTTTCCTCCTGCTGGGGGTAACAGGGCTGCTCCACTTCACTGATAATAGGTACCACAGGGGAGTTGTCGGTGCCGGCAGCATCATGGTTGGGGTCCTGCTCGCAGTTGGCATCACTGCGCAGGCTTACTTCTACTACACCGGCACAGGATATGTCCTGAATACGCACTACATAATCGCAGCCCACGTATTTCAGATACTCATGCTTATTCTGGTTACCGGATTCATACTGAAGCGGATTTTTACCCACTCCTCCTTAAGTCCAGTAACACTGCACAGGCGCTATCCCTTCGGCATAGCCGCGGTGTTCATGATGTTTGCGGTAGCTGCGCACATAGTAAGCGTAAGCCTGAATTCCAATCTGCGACATCAGACCAGCCTCTTTGAATCCTTCTTTGTGCTCCCCGCCCTTGCGATAGTCGCGGGGTATGTGATATTCGCCTACAGAAATGAGGTTTACTTTTTTGGTTCTACCAGCGCCAAAGAAGAAAGAGATGCAAGGGGCCTTCAGGAGCACCTGAACCATGTGATACGGCAGGTTTACTACACCCCCGTCGACATCGGCACAGGGAGGCGGGAGGTCCTCTTCAGCGAATTTCTGGAAAGTACAGGCTTGAGGCACATCTTCAAAAGGCGGGAGATGGAGCTGGACGAGGAGAAGTTTCTCTCGGCCTCTGGAAAATACGAGTTCCTCTACCGCCTCAGCGGGGATATCCTGAGGTTCTTCACCAAGTACAGGGAGCTGGTAAATGAGGCGCAGTTCTACCACCTCCTGGACTTCCTCAATCTGGTGTATGCCCGCTGCCCCAGGGAATTCGACTTCAAGCCCCACTGGCTCATCATCACAGAGCTCGCGAAGATGCCCGGCACCAGGGGAGAGGAGCACCTAGAGAAGCTCTCCAGCTGGGACAGGGAGACCACATTTTCCTACTTTGAGGGGCTGCATCCCACCGGAATCCGGGTTGTGGACGAGAGGTTTGGCGGAGTGAGGACGCACCAGCTCCTTCTCAATGTCATCTCAGAGATGCCCAAGTTCAGGGTTCTTCATCCGGCGATAAGGTCGAGTCTGCACAGCTGCAGAAATGTAATCTACATCACCTCTGACCCGATAGCAAAGATTAAGAGGGAGCTGGAGGAGGAATCCGGCTACCTCGGAGAAAGGCTAAAGGTGACCACAGTACTCCCTGAGAGCAGAAAGGGGGAGGAGGGTATCCTGGTTGTTGCCTCAGCGCTGGAGGTCGTGGATGCCATTGAGGAGTGCATCGCCGCCTTCCCCCTCAGCAGCATCTTTCTGGTCCTGGACCTTACCCCCATTGTCATCTCACTGCCCCCCGCTCAGCTGCACGCCTTTATGAAGCTGCTGGGTGAGATGAGGTACAGCAACAGGCTAGTGGTATGCGCCGCGGTTTCTCATAATATACCTCCCCTTGCCATGGATATACTGCACGAAGACGCCGACGTGGTGGTTACCCACAGGCTAGTCTCAGGGACTGTGGGCTCGCGGATTTTGAAACCCGGACTTAGCACTGAGGAGGCTGCGCTGAGCAGGGAACTCTTCGAGGTGCTGCACTTCATCTACAGGGAGAACGCCAGGGGCAGAAAGCCGGCTATGCGGGAGATTTCCGCTGCCCTCGCAATAACCCCAAAAACTGCAAAGAAGAGGGTGGGCATGCTGGAGAGCAGGGGGATGATAAAGCTGGAAAAGCTCGGCAGATACAAGGTGGCGGAGACCACGGAGAGGGGGAAGCAGCTCATTCTGGCTGATGCTGTTTTCCACTGATTCCAGTGTTTTACCGGTATTTTACCGATATCAGATTAAACACGGGCAGACTGAGTTTGCTCAGGTGATGTAATAATAATGAAGAAGGAGGTAAAAATATGAAAAGGACAGCTGTTCTGATTGCCGTTATGGTACTCCTCGCCCTTCCCACAGCCTATGCAACCGTGACGGCGCATGATGAGGGAGAGGAAGGAGGACATGGAGAAAAGCCAGGCATAGGCTACATAGGCCTGGGACCAACTGAGGAGCTGGATGAACACGAGCTGGAGAAGTTTGTGGAGAGGGTAATGGAGGAGGCCTACGCCAAGGCGAAGGTGGACAAGATAAGATTCGCAATCTTTGCGCTGCTCTTTGCCATGCTCTACCTGGCCTTTGCGAGGATAAAGGGCCTGAGCGAGAAGCTTAAATCAGGGCTTGACTGGTACACCCTGGGCATCATCACATTCATCCTCTTTATCGGCCTAGTAATCCCTTCCGGGATAATAATAACCTTCTTCTACAAACCCTCGCCTACAGAGGCGTACTACAGCGTCGAGGTCATGGCGCAGAATGGAGCGCTGGCTTTCTTCAGAAATCTCCACAACTGGTCCAGTGAGATCTTTTTATTCCTGATGATACTGCACTCGGCAAGGGCTGTTTCCACGAGAACCTACCTTGGCAGACGCAAGATAATCTGGGTAACCGGCGCACTTCTGCTGATTATCAGCTGGCTGAGCTTCCTGTCAGGAACCTTCATGAGGGCTGACCAGGAGGCCCTGGAGGGCTTTGAGCACATGATGTACGCTTTCAACCTGGTGCCCCTGGGCAACTACATTGCCAGCTTCTTCACTGGCGACCTGGCGATAATGAAGCTTACCGCCTTCCACATAGGCTTGACAACCTTTGCGATTCTCCTCCTAACTGCGCCGCATATGCTCATGAGGAAGGTCTATTTACAGGTGCAGAGGCGCTGGAAGAAGGCCCTGGTGTATTCAGCGGTGCTTACGGTCTTCCTGGTGATGCAGAGCCTTTTCATGGAGGCGCCCTTTATCCGCGGGCTGGAGGCAGGGCCTACAGTCTCTGGGATAGAGATAACAAAGCCGCCGTGGCCCATCTACTTCCTGGTAACAGGTGAAAACCTCTTCGGTGCCACGACCATGGTGGTCATGCCGTTGCTGGCCTTTCTACCGCTGCTGATATTCCCCTACGTGGTGGAACGATTACCGCTGGACAGCAAGAAGAAGGCACGCGCTGGCGAGCTGCTTTACTATGCGGGGGCCTTCATAATGCTGGGGATATCCTTCTGGGCGGCAACTAGCGAGATAGTACCCCATATCTTCACATAGTCAGCGCATCCCGCGCTGCCCTCTATTTTTTATTCTGCTATCCCGAATAAAAATTTCTGCGCAGGTGCATCTTGCCTAAAAAAAGATTATGCACTACCATCTGCTGCTCACCCAGCGGTGCAACCTAGCCTGCGAATACTGCGGCGGCACCCGGGAGGCGGAGCACATGGAGGTGGAGTATCCCCTGGAAGCGCTGCGCAGCTTTATCGCCAGGGACCCCGAGCCTGTGATTGCCTTCTACGGTGGCGAGCCCCTGCTGCGTCTCGAGCTGCTGGAGGGGGTCATGGACACCATATCCGCGAGGTACATCCTGCACACCAACGGCATGCTCCTCCACAGGGTAAAGCCCAGCTATCTGCGCAGGCTCCACACCATCCTGATATCCATAGACGGCCGACGCCAGGTTACCGACGCCTACCGTGGGCACGGCGTGTACGACAGGATAATGAGGAATGCCCGCAGGGTGAGGAGGCACTTCAGCGGAGACCTCATCGCCAGGATGGTGGCCTCGCTGAGGAGCAACATCTACGAGGACGCGCTCCACCTGGCGAAGCTGGACATCTTTGACCATGTGCACTGGCAGCTGGACTTCGAGCTCTTCTGGGATGGCGGAGGCGAGGCTGCGCGAAGGTGGCTGCGCAGCTACAACTCAGGCATAACAAAGCTTGTGGATACCTGGCTGGAGGAGATGCGCCGCGGCGAAGTGCTCGGCTTCGTGCCCTTCATAGGGATAACAAAGACCCTGCTCTCCCGCGAACCGACGAGGCTGCGCTGCGGTGCGGGCGTGGACTTCTTCGCAATTTCGCCCAGCGGTGAGATAACCCTCTGCCCTGTGACGCCGGAGTACGGGTTTATGCGCGCGGGCAGCATCTTCACCTCCTCGCCTGAGGAGCTTCGGAACTGCGCCTCACTGCGAGAGCCATGCTCAGGATGCGACCTGCTGTGGGTTTGCGGAGGCCGCTGCCTCTTCATAAACCTTGCAAAAGAGTGGGTGGGCGACGAGGGCTACGCCCTGATATGCTCCACAGTGCGCCACCTCGTGG
>NZ_JBPMGE010000060.1:0-13565 GCF_054014795.1 Candidatus Pyrohabitans sp.
GCCGGCGTAAAGGGCGATACACCCAGATACTCCGGGTAGATGTTGAGGTAGATGTGGTGCATCGCCGTATTACCGACTAGCACCAGCTCAAGGATTTCATCGCTGCCTACACCCGCCTTCTCGCACAGGCTGGAGATTATCCTGTTTATCCCCCCGATTATCGCCTCGTGCATTTTGCGAAGACCATCGCTGTGCTCCATCGCATAGGTGATGCGCGCCATCACGTCTTCGCCGAAGCTCACCTGGGGGTTCATCATCGAATCTACCGCAATAACCTCGCCCGTTGCGATGTCGGTGAGGTAGCCCACCACCGTGGTCGTGCCGATGTCGAAGGCTATGCCGAGGGTGAGCTCGCTGTAGCCAGGCTCCACCTTGATAATCTCGCGCTCCTGCCACACCGTCACAGTGACCTTCCACCTCCCCGTCCTGAGCGCCAGCGGGAGCGCTTTAAGCGCTGGGTAGTCGATAGCGAGGTCTCCCAGCCCGTGCTGCTCCTTCAGCGCGCGCAGCAGGCGCTCATAGTCGCCCTCCGGGTCCTCGAGGCTCGGCCGGGGAAGCTCCACATAGTACTTCCTCACCGCCGGGTCGAGCTGGATGCTTATTTCGCCCGCCGCCTTGCGCACAATCTGACCGCCAACGCGGCTCTCCTCGGGCACAAACACGAGCACGTCGCCGTGCACACGGGCGGCACACGCTAGGCGATAGTTGTTCTCCACCTCGCCGTCCTTGAGGTGCTTCAGCTCCTCCTCAGCTATTGGTGAGAGGTTGTCCATGCTCGAGTGCACATCAAACTTTGCGAAGTAGCCCTCCTGAATCTGAACTCTGCACTTCCCGCACACCCTGTTGCCGCCGCACACCTGCTCTATGCCCACGCCCAGCTCCATCGCAGCCTCGCGCAGGGTTTTGCCTTCCTCTATTTCACCCCTTCGCCCTGAGGGCTGGAAGATAACCCTGTGCTTCATCCCTGCACCTCAAATCTCCTTCTTCCTCTTCATCTCCCTCAGCGAGGATACCATGTTGATGGCCTCCCCAAGGGCGCTGGCGGCATCTTTACCTGTAGCATCGGCGCCGTACATTTCGACGGTCTTCTCCGTCACAGGTGCGCCCCCTATCATTATCTTGACATCCGGGTTGCGCTCCCTTATCATCTCAATCACCCTCTTCATCCCGGGCATGGTGGTGGTCATCATCGCCGAGAGGCACACCAGGTCTGCGTCGGTGCGCAGCTGCTCCTCTACGAACTTCTCTAGAGGAACATCCTTTCCCAGGTCGTGCACCTCAAAGCCAGCGACCTCAAACATGAGCTTCACCAGGTTCTTGCCTATGTCGTGCACGTCGCCCTCCACGGTGCCTATCACCACAACACCCTTGGTCTCGGCCCTGTCCTCAGCCTTTATGTGGGGGCGCAGTATGTCCAGGCCTGCGTACAGTGCATCCGCGCACATGAGCACCTCGGGCACAAAGTACTCGTTCTTTGCAAAGAGGTCGCCCACAACCTCCATGCCCGCCGCCAAGCCCTCGAAGATCGCCTCATTGGCATCGTAGCCCAGCTCAATCCACCTGTTCGCAAGCTCCTTCACGCGGTCCTCCTCAAATTCTATAACCGCCCTGCGCATCTCCTCAAGAAGCTGCTTCCTGTCCTCCACCATTGGCTCACCTCGCTCCGTACTTCTCCACCGCCTTGATAAGCGCATACATATTCTCCTCAGGCACCTCGGGCCAGATGTCGCAGCCCGGCATTACGCCGTCAACACCAGCATCTATTGCTGCCTCAACGGCGCTTTCCACCTCCTCGGGGGTGCCCTTCACCAGCACCCCATAGGCGTCTATGTTGCCCAGGATTACCGCCTCCTCTCCCAGCTTTTCCCTGGTGGCGGCGACGTCGTTCTTCTGCTCAACGCTTATTGCGCTGGCACCGCACTCGTGGAGCATCTCCACCAGCATGTTGGTGTCGCCGCACATGTGCAGAATCGTGGGTGCCTTAATCCTCGCTACGGTCTCCCTGAGGTAGGGCTGCACCAGCGCCTTGAACATGCGCGGCGAGATAACATCGCTTGGTGCCCCCATCTCCCTAACGGTTATGTAGTCGGCACCCGCCTCATGGTAGGCGTTGGCTATCTCGGCGAGGGGCTCCACCAGCTGGCCGAGCAGCGCCTTCACCTGCTCAGGCTTCTTGAAGGAGCTCTTGAGGAGGTCGTTGAGGTCGATGAGCTGCCCTGCAAGGGTGAAGGGGCCCAGCACATAGCTTCCCACAGCCACCTCGCCCTTGAGCTTCTCTCTGCACAGCGAGATTGCCTCCTCCACGAGGGGTATCCTTCCCCGTTCCAGAAGGTTCTCTGGTATGCTCAGCTCCTCCCCCACTCTGAGCACCTTTGTCTTTATCGTGGGATAGAGGATGTTCTGCTTGCCGGCGTAGTAGTTCACCTCGCATCCCAATGCTTCTGCCTCCACGCAGAGATCGAAGGGCACAACTGCGCACTCAAAGCCGAAGAGCTCATAGGTGGAGCACGCCAGCGTCGCCATCATGCGCGCGTCCGTATGAGAGGAGGCGAAGTCTATGCCGTACTTCTGCATCCCAGCAAGTGTTACATTGCCCATCCCGCTGAACACGGGCAGGCGGTCAACTTCCCTCTTTTCCAGGGTGTCCATCACTCTATCCTTCGGCGACATATTACTACCCTACATATCATATACATGATACATTATTTAAATTTTTCTTTTGTTACCAATACAATTTTCAATTATTAATGAAAATACTTAGATTTTTTCCTAATGGTGCCCGCTCCGGCATGCACAGCCGCCACCGCATTGTCCTGCCCGCAGGTATTTCTGAGGTTCCCCAGTTTCTTGAGCGCCAGCTTCAGCAGGAATCGTAACCCTCTATCGCCAACCCCTCTGACCTCAACCTCTCCTGTCCTTTCCATCTCCTGAAATATCCTCTCAGCCCTCCGGGTTCTTACAATCACAGTGGAGAATCCCTCCGGCGAGCCCGCGGCTCCCACAGAGATGTCCGCCCCGATGCCCGTGAAGTCGGCACACCGCCTGCACGCTGGCCTTACATATCCCATAGCCTCTCTCAGAGGGATTTCCATGCCTCCGCCATGCGTGGTCACCTGCATACTCCTGCCCTTTATTGCAAACTTCCTCACCTCTCCCAGGGAGAAGCTGTACCTCTGCGAGAGCTCAACTATTGCCGTGTGGTGAAAATTTGCCATGCAGAACAGGGCTATGTTGAGGGCGATGATGTGCCTGAGCTCTCTTCCAATCTCAGACTTTTCAAGCATCTCAAGCGCCCTGCTCTGGCAGGGCAGGGTTACAATTCCCAGCTTCCTGAAGCCCATCTCGCGCGCCTCTGGGATGGCCGCGAGGGTCGGAGAGTTGGTGTACTTGGTCCCTGCGCCTGCGATTATCTCTTCCTCCTCCGAGGCCACCAGGGGCACGGGCTTCCAGTTCGAGTTCCTAGACGCCACCACCGCGGCGTCTATTGTGCCCTGCCTGAGCGCATGGAGGAGAAGCGCAGTAACCAGGCCACCATCCTGGGCCACGCCTGCGATGCGCTCATCTCTCGTCCGTGCCGACGCCAGCCTGATGCACCTCCCCAGGGGCCTCTCAGGCAGCATCTCTCCCCCGGCGGGTGCCCCCACCGGAGGGCAGTGCACCAGACAGAAGCCGCAGTTTGTGCACTCACCCGTTGCCACAGGATACTCCTCCACTTCCAGAGCATCGTCTCTGCAAACCGCCACGCACGCGCCGCACCCTGAGCACCTGCCCGCATTCACAACCTCCGCCTCAAGCCTCTGAAACCCCTCCGTCTCGGGATAAACCACAGCACGCGGGGCGCATGCGTCATAGCACAGCCTGCATGCGCTTTCCGGTATATGCCTGCTGCACGCCTCGGCTGAGAGGAAGACTGCGATGCCATTCATCACCCTGAGGGTGCCCCCTCTCTCCACGCCCCTGCACAGAAGCTCAAAGTTTCCGGGGCACACCGCCTCGCAGTTTCCGCATCCACTGCATCTGGCCTCGTCCACACCTATACCACCCCTCAGTGCAGGGTCCATGCATATACATATTGTTAGGATTACATTTAAATATTTTGTATATTAATTGGATAAAATAAGTATGCAATCCGCAATTATCGTATTATATACAAATGACAATCGCCGCCGGGATGGAGGTGGGCGCAGCATCTTTGAAAAATATCCAACTTCTGCGGATACTTTTATATATAAAATACAAAAAATAAAAAGACAATGTCTGTAAAACTGGAAGAGAAGGACATCAGAATACTCAGATGCATCGACAAGGACGGGAGCTGCAACCTCGACGAGATATCAAAACGCACAGGCATAAGCCGCTCCACAGTGCACTATCGCCTGAAGAAATTTGAGAAGATGGGACTGATCAAGGGCACCCTGGTGGAGATTGACCCCCAGGTGCTGGGTCTGGACATGACCGCCGTTACCTTTGTGAACGTCAGCTATGAGAACGCCACAGCGGAGGAGATAGGGGAGAAGCTCGCGTCCATCTCGGGAGTTTTTACCGTATACTATGTTCTGGGAGATTTTGACTTTATCGTAATTTCCAAAGCCAAGGACAGGGAGGATTTAAAGAGGATACTGAGGGAGATGCATGCTATAGACGGAGTGGTGAAAACAGGTACCCACTTCGTCGCCTCCACTGTTAAAGAGGAAAAGAGGCTGCTTGTGAACTACAGCGATGAGGTACTTAAGGAGCTTTTCTGTGAATAGAGGAGAGAAAACATGATACCGAGGGAAAGATTCCTCAGGGCTCTGCGCCTTAAAGAGGTTGACCGCCCCCCTGTGCTCTCTCCAAACCAGACCGCCACAGTGGAGCAGATGGACAACCTGGGAATCTACTTCCCCGACGCCTACAGCGATGCTCACAAGATGGCAGACCTCGCAAGTGCCGCCTGGGAGCAGGCCGGCCTGGAGGGCATAGGCGTCCCCTTCTGTCAGACCGTGGAAGCTGAGATTTTTGGCCTTGAAATCAAGTGGGGTCGGCGAAAGACAGACATCCCGGAGGCACCCTTCAAAGGCTACGCGACGCCCGAGGGCGTTGAGGTGCCCGAGAACTTTCTGGAGAGGGGCAGAATACCTGTGGTGCTTGAGGCCATAGAGATTCTCAGGGAGAGGTATGGCGAGCAAGTGCCGATTATGGGGCATGTAATCGGGGCCTTTTCCCTGGCGGCGCACCTTGCGAACATGGAGAAGATACTGAAGATGTCCATAAAGAACCCCACCCTGGTGAAGGAGTTTACAAACCTCGGTCTGGAGGCGATAGCAGAGTATGCCAACGCCATGCTGGAGCGCGGGGCGGATGCAATTGTCATAGAGAACATGTTTGCCTCTGTGGACATCATGGGGGTTAGGGGCTATGTCAACTTTGCCCAGCCCTTTGACCGCGAGCTGATAGGGAAGATTAGAGGCCCGACCATACTGCACATATGCGGCGATGGCACCAAGGTTATAGATGAGATGCTCGCCACGGGTGCAACATGCCTGAGCATAGATTCTAAGACCGACGCCAGGCATGCGGTGCAGGCGAGCAGGGGAAGGGCGGCGATTATGGGCAACATCGACACCGTCTATGCCCTCGCCTTCGGCACTCCCGAGGAGGTCGCTGCAGAGACGAAGCGTGCAGTTGAGGCGGGCATGGACATAATCGCCCCGGGATGCGCCATCTCGCCCCTAACGCCGAATAAGAACCTCCGCGCCATGGTTGAGACTGTGAAGAGCCTGGGCTAATATCCCGGGTTTATCTTTTTATATCCCGACTGTGTAAATTATATTATGCAGAAGAGGGCGCAGGCGCCACCCAGAAAGGATTTTCTCAACCATCTCACACGGAAGCAGCTTCTGGAGCTTGAGGCCTGCGTTCGCTGTGGTGCCTGCACAGACGCCTGCGTCGTCCAGGAGGCGACGCACAACCTCGAGATATCGCCCCCTGCCAAGATCGCTAGCTACGGGGGCTTCATCCAGGCGGTGCATGGCATAGGGGCCAGGCTTCTTGGAGAGAGAAAGCCCTCCGGGGAGGAGGTACAGCGCTTTCTGGAGGCGCTCTACGCCTGCACCACCTGCGGCGCCTGTGGCGAGACCTGTGAGGTGGGCATAGACACCCAGAAGCTCTGGTGGACCCTGCGGAGGGAGCTTGTGGAGATGGGCTACCCCGCGCCGGGCACCCTGCCTAAGCTGCTTGAAAATACAAGGAAGCACCACAGCATCTTCGCCTCACCCCTGGATCTGCGCTATAGAATCTGGCTTCCGCCGGAGGTTAAGCCTGCGGAGGAGGCGGAGCTGTGCTACTTTGAGGGGTGCGGCGTTGCCTGGGATGCCCCGCAGATGGCAGAGGCGGCGGTTCGCCTGCTCAGCGCCGCTGGCATAGAGTTCACCCTCCTGGAAGCCTCTCAGGCGTGGTGCTGCGGCTGGCCTCCTGCGGTTGCCGGCATGTGGGAGGCCCAGGAGGAGCTTGTGGAGAACAATATCGCAAGACTGGAGGAGAGGGATATAACCACGCTTGCTGTTAGCTGCCCCTGCTGCCTGCAGCAGATCCGCGAGGTGTGGCAGAGCTATGCAGGGAAACTCCCCTTCGAGGTGCTCCATGTTACCCAGATAATAGCCTCTGCCGTGGAGGAGGGCAGGCTCAGGTTTACGAGGGCGAGGGAGGAGAAGGTCACCTACCACGACCCCTGCCAGCTTACGCGAGGCTTTCGGGGTCCCCGTGTATACGAGGAGCCGCGCACAATATTGCAGCACCTACCCGGGGTGGAGCTGGTGGAGCTTGAGCGCCACGGGAGGCTTACCAAATGCTGCGGCGCCGGCGGGGGGATACGCGGGGCAATGCCGGAGGTTGCCCTGGAGATAGGAAAGCTCTTTCTGCGCGATGCCTCGCGCACCGGCGCAGAAACCCTGCTTATGAACTGCCCGGCGTGCTATGCCATGTACGTGGCGAGGCGCCTGCCCGAGCCCTATGGCACAGAGTGGCGCGCCTTCAGGAGCGGCGTAAGGTGCAACGATGTGCTCCAGTATGCGGCTGGCTTCCTTTAGGTGGTTGCTATGCTGTGCAGAGTAAGACTCCTGGATGTAAGCGAAGAGGACCTGGAGGTGATGAGGTCCTTCTTTTTCGACCCCGTGGAGAAGGAGGGCATTCGCGGGGGAGAGGTGGAGCTTAACTACATGGGCGGCGAGCTCTGCCTCGGCGAAAATGACTTCGGCGAGGGCTGCGAAGCCTGCCGCTACATGCCCTACGTGGTGAGGAAGTACCTCAAAGGGGGAAGATATCGCCTGCCTGAGGATAAAAATAGAGGGGAGCCTACCCCCTGAACACCGGGGGCTCGAGATACTCCCAGTCCTCACCCTTCCTGTACTTCTGGGCGACTTCAAGTGTTTTTGCTGCGTACTCGAAGCAGTAGGGAATGCCAGGGTTGTTCGGATAGAATCCTGCGCCTACGAATCCAACAGCCACAGCCTCAAGAATCTCCTCGTCGGTTGCGCCCGCCTCAATCGCAGGAATAACGTGGACTATGCACCGTGGCGAAGCTGTGGCCACGCCTATGGCTGTGAAGATGAGCTCCTTTGTCTTCCTGTCCAGCGCACCATCGCCGAAGATGGTTTCATAGAAGTCTGCAAAGCGCTTCGCAGCCTCGGGGTGCACCTGGCAGATTGGCTTCAAAAATCTGGGCACTATCTTCATCTTCTCATTTACATATTCCTCACATTCATTTGCCATACAAAGCGACCTCCTGGAGTCTCCTCCTGTAAGAATATTTGGTTATGCACATATTTAAATTTTACTAATTAATCTAAAAACATTCCATATTTAATACCATAGATTTGAAAAAAATCCTAACGCAGGATAAATTTATATACGTCTGGTACAACAATAATATCTATTGAGGTGTTGGAGATGAAGCCCAAGGACATAATTCTCGAGGCCTTTGAGCTGGGCACGCCTGAGAGGGTGCCTGTTGTAATCTTCGGTGGGGGGATGTGGACAATAAAGAATGCGGGAAAGAGCTTCATCGACTTTATCGGCAAACCCGAGGAGTATGCCGAGACCATAATAAAGACAGCGAGGCTGCTTCGCTCTGACATGGTTTACCCCGGCTCGGGCTACAACAACTTCCTTGCCGCTGCCATAGGCGGTAAGATAAAGTTCCGCCGGATAGGCGCTCCAGACCTGGAGGCGCCCATAATAAACTCGCCAGAGGACCTGGAGGCCATGGACATTGAGAGGCTCCATGAGGATGAAACAATACGCACCATCTGGCGTGCCTCTGAGATTGTGCACGAGCGCATAGGCGATGAATACCTCGTGGGCACAACCGCCTGGGGGCCCTTCACCAAGGCAGCCAACCTGCGCGGTGTGGAGCAGCTCATGCGGGATACCTACAAGAACAGGGAGTTTGTAAAGCAGGTGGTTGACTTTGCAAAGGACCTGATCATCGCCTTCTACGAGCCGCTTATAAAGGACGTGGGTATGCAGGCTGTGAGCATCGCAGACCCCACGGCGAGCGGGGATTTGATATCAAAGAGGCAGTTTGTGGACTTTGCCCTTCCAGCACTCAGGGAGCTTGTGCAGGAGATAGACAGGATGGGGGCGCGCACCTTTCTGCACATCTGCGGCAACACCAGCGACAAGCTCATTGAAATCGCAGAGAGCAGGGCGGGATGCTTCAGCCTCGACCACAAGGTGGACCTCGCCGCCGCCAAGCAGATGCTGGCTGGCAGGATATGCATCGCTGGCAATGTGAACCCCGTGGCAGTGCTCGCCGAGGGCACGCCAGAGGACGTTAGGAGGGCGGCACAGGAATGCATCTCCGCCGCCGCTGAGGGCGGGGGCTATGTGCTCTGCCCGGGCTGCGATATTCCGCCCACCATACCCCTGGAGAACATAAACGCCTTTACTGGCGCTGTCAGGAGGTAGGCGTATGGAGGGCTCCCTGAGCAGATTTGCCGTCAGGGATGTGATGACGCGCGGAGTGGTTACTGTGAACTTCACAGCCGGCGTGGAGGAGGTGCTGGAGGAGATGGTGGTGAACGACGTCTCGGCGATTGTGGTGGTGAACAGCCAGGGGGAAACCATGGGGGTTATATCCAGCGTCGACATCCTGAAGAACTTCACAGGCAAGAGCAGGGAGGAGCTTCTCAGCCTTACCGCAGAGGACATAATGACCCCCCACACCATAGAGATAGCGCCGGAGTCGAACCTGGAGGAGGCTGCCAGGGTTATGCTTGAGAGGAACATCCACCGCCTGGTGATAACCCAGAAGAAGCCTGTCGGAAGCCTGCCTGTGCCTGTGGGCATCCTCTCGGCCACAGACTTTGTGAAGCTCTACGACACTGAGCTGAAGAGATGTCGCGCTGACTACCTCGCATAGGTGGCCATGGCCTCGCCGTACTGGAGCACATGCCCCTCCATTGCCCTCTCAAGCTCCCTCCTTCCAGAGCCGGGTTCCAGCTCAAGCCTGGTGTCTAGGGCGTAGACCCTGAAGAAGTACCTGTGGGGTTTCCCCTTGGGCGGACAGGGGCCGCCGTATCCCACCTTCCCGAAGTCGTTCTTTCCCTGCACCGCCCCGATGGGCCGGGATACCACACCTTCCCGGGGCACACTCTCGGGTATTACCCCCACCGGCTCAATATTCCATATCAGCCAGTGGGTGAAGGTGCCCAGGGGCGCGTCAGGGTCATCGAGTATAACCGCAATGGACCTCGCCTCCCTGAGTTTGCAAATCTCTATTTTTGGTGATATGTCCTCGCCGTCGCAGGTGTACCTTGCAGGAAACTGGCTGAACTCCAGCTTTACCTCCAGCGCTGGCGCTGTTTCCCTGGCCTCCTCCCTGGTGCAGCCCGGCAGCGTCATGAGGAGGGCGAGCAGCAGAAGCCCGGGGATGAAACTTCTGAGACGCATATATAAAATATCCCCTTTCCGGGATTTAAAAATTGGCACAAATGATTTATCCGCCGTCGCCAATAATTTCTCAATGCCCTCCATAACCATCTTCGACGGCGCAAGAAGCATAGGCGGGAACAAAATCTATGTGGAGAGCGAAGGCAGGGGCATTTTCTTCGACTTCGGGATTAACTACAGGAAGATGCAGAATTTCTATGAGGAATTCCTCAGGCCCAGGGCTGCGCGCGGCATCCACGACCTGCTGCACATGGGCTTAATACCCTGGATAAACAACTACCGTCCAGATCTGACACCTGCGGATGTTGACCTATCCCGCATGAGGAAGCTCAGTGTGGAGGCCGCCTTCATCTCCCACGCCCATCTGGACCATGCCGGCTGCCTGGGCCTGCTCGACCTGAGTATTCCTGCAGTGGCAACGCCCACCACTGCTGCTATACTGAAGGCTATGAGGGACATAAGGGCTGACGTAAGCACAGAGGCGGCGTACACCACCCCGAGGGAAGCCTCAGGGGAGGATGCAAGGGTGATAAGCCCTCGTCCCTGGAGGAAGGCGCCCTACCTGGGGAGGGATTTTTTAATAGCCGGTGATGCGGGCGACGCCTTCAGGGATTTCTGGACCCGCTGCCCCGGCTCTCGCAGAATAAAAGCAGGGGCCCTCAGGCCCCTGGATGAGCTCAGCTTTGAGCTCAAGGTGTGGGAGGTGGACCACTCCATCTATGGTGCGACTGCCTGCGCCCTTGAAACCTCCTCTGGCTGGGTGGTCTACACAGGCGACATCCGCGCCCACGGCATGCTCAGGAAGAAGACAGCGCGCTTTGTCAGCGAAGCCCGGGCGCTGGCCCCACAGGTGCTGATAGCAGAGGGCACCAGGGCTGGCGAAGAGATTGAGCAGGTGAGCGAGGAGGAGGTGCACAAAACCTGCCTTGAGGCAACGCTGGAGGAGAGGCGCCTGGTGGTGGCCGACTTCTCTCCCCGGAACCTGGAGCGTCTGGACACCTTTGCAAAGATTGCTAGGGAGGCGGGGAGGGAGCTTGTGGTCCTAGCCAGGGATGCATACCTGCTGGATGCCCTTGAGGATACCCACAGCACCGGCGGGGTGAATGGACTTCTCATCTACAGGGAGCTAAAGGCGAGAAGGGATGCCTATGAGAAGGAGGTTTTCGCAAGGCACGGGGACAAGCTGGTCGACCCCCGCGATATCGCCTCCTCGCCGGAGAGCTACATCCTGTGCTTCTCCTTCTGGGATGTGAAGCACCTGCTGGACATTAAACCAGAGGGCGGCACCTACATCTACTCCAGCAGCGAGGCATATACCGAGGAGCAGGTCATCGACTTCCTGCGCCTGTACAACTGGCTGAAGTTTTTC
The DNA here is from genome assembly GCF_054014795.1 of Candidatus Pyrohabitans sp. Taxonomy (NCBI): domain Archaea; kingdom Methanobacteriati; phylum Candidatus Hydrothermarchaeota; genus Candidatus Pyrohabitans; species Candidatus Pyrohabitans sp. The sequence goes on from NZ_JBPMGE010000060.1 coordinate 11,300, forward strand.
AACTTCGAGGTAAGAGGCTTCGGGATAGTGGAGAAGAAGGGCAAACCAGCGCCAGCCTTTGAGCGCGGCTACCACGCCAGCGGCCACGCCTCGGGCGAGGAGATGCTGCGCATGGTGGAGGAGATTCAGCCCGAGGTCCTCATACCCGTCCACACCGAGAACCCCGAGTTTTTCGCTGAGAGGCTGGAAGGGGTGAGGGTTGAGGTGGTGGGGGAGGGTGAGAGACTGGTGGTATAAGTTACAGAAAGTTTTTAGAAGAATAGTTATTTTTCTCAAATTTCTGAGTTCAAGAGCTCGTCTTTTCCAGCAAAGTCTTGGGGTGATTTAAATTTATAACATAACAGCATCATAAAAGAATCCAGTACTGCAAGGGGACTTCATAGTAAATTCTGAAATCTCATAATTTTTCCCTCTTCTTTGCATTTTTGATAGATCTTATGGAATAGTTTTCTGAATTCTATTAGGTTATTGTAACTCCTCTCAATCCCTTTTTCAACAAGATACAAGTTATATGCTTCAGTCAATTTCCTCATATATATCCCTTTTTTAGTGGTATCATATTCCCATGTATCTTTATCTATTTTGTAACTCATATTCCTAGATTAAATTTCGGATAATAAAAATTTTACCACCTCTCACCCCTTATATTGTTCCTGCTTAATTAAGGCTAAAAGCGACGTTAACGGCCATAAGTGATGCATTTACGATGCTTACGAGAATTACAGCAGAGTGAGGGAGGTATTTAGGGCCGTACGGGTTATATCTTCAGCAACCAGAGAAAACAAAAGATGGAAGAAAATCTATAACTTTGGGAGGGGACTATTTTGAGGAGCACGCCCTTCTGTGACTGCTGAAGAGAGTTGGGGTCTTAGGGGGAAATTTTAGATAAGTTCTATATTAATTAGCTTATACAATTAGCTCATAAAATAGTAACTTTTATATACTGCCACTTTCACGATAAGAATATGGGCGAGATTACACTCCCAAAGTGGATTGAGGTAAGATACGAAGCCCTCTTTGAAGCGTTCCGAGAGAAAGCTTTTACAAGGGGAGATGCCTACCAAGTATTGAGGGAGAGATTTAAAGACTCCAAAAGTAACATCAACGTAATCCTCTCAGAACTCAGAAAGGCGGGGTGGCTTGAGGCGAGAATAGACGAAGCCGACGCCAGAAGGCGGGTATACATGTTGAAGAGCAGGAGGGATATAATCAGAGCAGAGCTATCGCCCGGGGAAAAACTGACCCGTGAGGAGCTTGAAAGCCTTCTAAAAAAGGCAGCGGATTTAATAAGGACAAGGGTGGACTACAAGTTTATCCTCATTCTTCTATTTCTTAAAAGGATAAGCGACAAGTGGGGGCTGGAGTACGAGCAGGCTTACAGAGAAGCCCTTGCCGATGGCTTAACCGAAGAAGAGGCTAGAGAGGAGGCTAAGAGCAAGTACTACCACGATTTTGATATCCCACCGGAGTACCTGTGGGAGAGTATCAGAACGGATGTGAACCAGCTACCTGTGAAACTCTCCCAGGCGCTTAAGATTATCGCTGAGCGCAACCCTGAGCTTAAGGACGTAGTAGACAGGGCAGATTTTCTCCAGTTCACCACAAGCACAGAGAACTTTGAGATTTTGAGGCAGCTTATTGAGCTGTTCAGTGCCAGAAAGCTTCACCACGTCTCGCCCGATATCTTAGGCGACGCCTACGAGTGGGTCCTGCGCTACTTCGCCCCTCAGAAGGCAAAGGAGGGCGAGGTTTACACTCCACGGGAGGTTATTAAGCTACTGGTTGAGATTCTTGAGCCCAAACCCGAGGAGGAGGTTTACGACCCAGCCTGCGGTTCCGGTGGCATGCTCATCCTCGCCTACAACCACGTCAAGGAGAAGTACGGCGAGGAGGAAGCGAAGAAGCTCTTCCTCTACGGTCAGGAAGCCAACGCCACCACATTGGCGCTTTGCAAGATGAACCTCTACATACATGATATCAGAGACCCCGAGCTCAGGCTTGGGGACACTCTTATTTATCCCAAGTTTGTCCAGGGCAGGAAGTTTAAGAAATTCCACGTGGTCATAGCCAATCCCCCCTGGAATCAGGACGGCTACGATGAGAGCGTTTTAAAAAAGGCGGACTTCTGGAGGGAGAGGTATAGGCATGGTTTTACCCCCAAGCAATCAGCGGACTGGGCATGGATTCAGCACATGCTGGCGAGCGCAGATGAAGAAAAGGGCAGGGTGGGCGTGGTTATTGACAACGGCTGCCTCTTCCGCGGAGG
>NZ_JBPMGE010000061.1:0-2045 GCF_054014795.1 Candidatus Pyrohabitans sp.
GGAGACAAGCTTGTGCCCCTCACGCGATTCTTCGATGTGGAGGGCTTCCTGGAGTTCCTGCATGAGCTCAATTTTGAGGTTGAGCATTCCAGGCTCAAGCTTGCGGGCAAAGGTATCTCCATAATTAGAGCCCTAGCAAGCATCTCCCGCTTTATCGACGAGGAGAAGAAGCCAGACTACCTGGACCTCAAGCGGATGCTGGTCTCCTCTTTAATGAGGGGCTCCTATGCAGAACTCAAGGAGTTCAACCGCAACTCTCTCTTCGTGGGGATGATGCACTTCCAGGACCCCTACAACTACGACATAGCGAGGGTTAAAAAGTGCAGTGTGCACTATGCTCTGCCCGACCTCCGTGTGGTACCCTTCTGCGCCTTCAATATACTGCCAGAGCTGTACCGGGACCGCGTGCAGGAGAGGTTCAGTGTGTCAGCGAGGGAGTGGGAAGCAAAGACTGGGAGAAAGCTCGCCGACGACAGGTACATGAGGAGTTTCACAGAGAGCGAGCGCAGAGAGATTGACGCCTTTTACAGGCGGTGCATCGCAAGGGCAGGGTTCTAGCTTATCGAGTATTTCCGCCTCAATCATCGAGCAGATGATTTGCTGCAAAAGATGATAAACGTAAACTAGAATGTTTATTTTTGAATTTAATTTTGCCAATATTTTACATATTCGTTGACAAAACACGAAATGCAACGCACATATTTAAATAGAAAGGCAGGCATTTCTTACTCCACCACAACTCTGCCGGTTCTCAGGATGGTAACTGTGAACCCTTCCACAACTTCCCTCCCCCTGAGCTTTTTCCACATCTTTTCTCTTATCATATCAGTAAGCTGTATTGCATTGTACTCAACAACTATACCGGCCCTGTCGGCATTATCAAAAACCAGTTTCGGAATTTCAAAGAGGTCTGTACCTTCCTTCACCCTCACAACTATGGGCGCTATCATCTCAAAAATCCTTATGGTGTTCATCGCCTTTTCTAGGTTCTGTCTGGCCCTTTTTTCTGTAATGCTGACATTGGAGCGGGAAATATCCATTATCTTTGCAATCTCATTCTGAATATATCCTTCAGAGCGAAGCTGAAGTATCTGTATCTGAGATGGGGTTAAGAAGGACTTTTTAGCAAGCTCTTTCAGCGTATGACCGTCAAGGGTGTCTATTGTGGGCCTGACTATAAGACTCCTTCTTTTTCTATTTTTTCTTACCATAATTTAGCCCCATTATATCTAATTAAATATAACTTATTACTCATACTTTTGCATTTTCAAAAATAACTGAAAACTATGAGTATTCTACAACATCCCGTGGACGAGTTATACGGGCGATGTTAAAATGTTGTATTAATGTTAACGCAGTGGTTGACATTATTCGGGCAGTTGCATTGATTTTTTACAACAATGTTTACCTTTGATATGTGTGGCAGTAAAAACAGGTGAAGTGTTCCATTTCTTTTTCTCGGAGCATTTCACCTCCAACCTTTCCTATTTCTGGCAGGTCAAAGGCGCTGCCTCAGACTTCAGCGTACCTGTGCTCCAAAAGCAGGGCATCCTCCTCCAGGTTGGGGCTCTCGCATATAAGCTTGCCCTCCACGCTGTAATCCTTAAGGGCGCGAAGCAGGGCGCTGTAGTTGAACTTCGACTCGCGAAGCACAAGATGAGAGCGCTCCCCTCCCTTACCGTAGGTTATCCCCGAGACGTGGATGTGCATATCACGAAGCGCCCCTCTGCCCAGTACGGCCTCTATTTTGGAAAGCATACCTGCAAAGGCTTCATAGCTGTTCGCCGCGCCCCTGCTCCTCGCATAGAGGTGGGCGAAGTCCACACAGGGCATCACCCCAGGAAGCTCTGCGCTTAGACTTAGAACCTCCTCAAGGCTCCCCAGCTGTGTGCGCTTGCCGGTGGTCTCCGGGCGCAGCACCACATCTATACCTTCCCCCCTGAGCGTCTCCACTATACCCTCAAGTTGCCCCTTAACCCTCGCGTAGGCATTTTCCTTTGAGCTTTTCATGTAGAAACCCGGGTGGAAGGCTATATCGCGAGCTC
>NZ_JBPMGE010000062.1:0-14428 GCF_054014795.1 Candidatus Pyrohabitans sp.
CTCAATTACAACAAAGCCCACTTCCTCTATTTTCTTCTTTGCCTCCTCAAAAGAAAGCCTGTCCTCCAGGGGAGGGCCTGTGTCCATGGGCTCCTTCTTCCATTCCACCACTCCCAGAATGCCACCCTCCCGCAGGATGCGATACGCCTCACGAAGGGTGCCCATCCCTTCAAGCTCATGGAGCACAACCCCCATAAAGACGATGTCCACGCACTCCCCCGGTAGCGGGATTCTATCTTCGGTGGACCTGACCGGCACTATATTATCTACGTACCCTGCTCTTTCCTTGAGCATCTCAAGCATCCCCTTCTGAATATCGATAGCGTATACCTTTCCTTTCCCGACCAGGCTGGCGGCGGGAATGGCAAAGTAGCCGGTGCCGCAGCCTATATCGGCAAAGCTCACCCCTTCCTTCACCCCTATCCTTCTCAGTATCACCACAGGCGGTAAAAACTTCTTCCTCTCCTCATCCTCGAGGATCGATGCCCGGGAAACGTCAAATTTGTGAGGCATAATTATAATTCCTATGAGGGATTGTTAAAGGTTCGCAAGAAAGTTGCTATTGGAGCAAGGTTTTTATTTCCGAAAAATAAATTTTATCTGGTGAGAACGTTGGGAGAAGAGGGAAAACTGGTAGGCGAGGTTTTTACCTATTTTTCGAAGATTGGCGTGGCCGGGGTAAAGCTTTCGGATACCCTGAGGGTGGGTGACAGGATAAGGATTAAAGGACACACCACCGACTTCGAGCAGACTGTGGAGTCGATGCAGATAGAGCACAGGCCTGTGGAGGAAGCCGGAAATGGCGATTCGGTTGGTTTGAAGGTTGCCTATCGGGTGCGACGCCGCGACAAGATCTTCAAGCTATCCTAGGAAAAATCTGCCATTTCCCAGGAGACGCCATGGGGAAGCTCATCGAAGACCCGAAGCTTAGAAACAGGTACCGCGTCTTCAAAAACAGGCGTCATGCCGGCGAACTTCTTGCTGAGAAGCTCAGGAATCTCACCGGTAGAGAGAGCATAGTACTCGCGATACCCTCAGGGGGCGTGCCTGTTGGCTATGAGATAGCAAGGAGGCTCAACCTGCCCCTTGATATAATAGTTGTCAGAAAGATTCCAATTCCCGGGGAAACAGAGGCAGGCTTTGGGGCGCTCACATTCGACGGTGAGGTATTCCTCAACCTCCCGCTGATAGAGAGACTGGGTATAACAGAAGAGCAGATTGAGGCACAGAAGAAGCTCGTCAGAGAGCAGATAGAGAGGAGGCAGAGAGTATTCAGGGGGAGCAGGGCAGCACAGGAAATTTCAGGGAAGGAGGTAATCCTCGTAGACGATGGCCTTGCGAGTGGCTACACAATGCTCGCGGCGCTCTCCTCTGTCAAAAAGAGAAGTCCAAGAAGGGTGATCGTGGCGGTGCCCACGGCCCCGGAAACTGCCGCAGAGCTGATTCTGCCTCATGTCGATATCCTCCTCTGCCTGAACATAAGAAGCGCTGCCATATTCGCTGTTGCCGATGCCTACGCAGAGTGGTACGACCTCAGCGAAGATGAGGTACTGAGATATCTGAGTCAAAAAAATAAAAGGAGACGGGTAGATGGGACTATGGCAGATTAAACTTATTTGTCATGAAATAAATCCTTTTATGCGAACATGTTCGACTAGCATTCACCGGTGCCCGAGAAGAACTTCTCCTCGCAGTCCTTGGAGCAGAAGTCCCTGTGGGATGGTATTGCGGCGCCACACTGAAGACACCTGAACTGATAGAAGACGCTAAAAGAGTTCCCTCTCCTCATACTTACCACTCTTCATAATAGTGCAGTTCACCCATATTAACTTTATCCCATGCCATAATACGGCGCAGTCCCGGAGGGCTGTGTCAGAGATTTACCGGGATTTTACCAGCTTCTCTGCCTCTTTGACAAGCCTCTCCAGCACCTTTACTGAGATGCCTGATTTTTTGGACACTTCCGCGAGGTCCGCCTTAAGCAGCTCGTTGGCTGTCTTTATACCTGCCTTTGCAAACTGCTCAACCTTCTTGGGTCCCACTCCCTTTATGTCCTCCAGCTTAACAATCTTCTCTTTCTTCTCTTCCTTCTTCTGCACTGGTTTCTCGGCGGCTATCCTCTTGAGCATTTCAATATTCTCCTGGCGGAGGCTTTTCCTCCTCTTGTCCACCGCTATTCCAAGCTTCCTTGCCAGCAGGGGAGCAATTCCGGCTTTCTGGAGCTCTCTCAGACTAAAACCTCTTCCTTTCCTCTTTCCGCCAGATTTTTTAACAACAGGACGATGCATCATCATAACCTCCTTGAAAATATGACATGTGTTATGCCTCTTGCCCCGTGGGCAAGAATAATTAGAGTCGCTCTTCTGCCCACCAGGGCGTGGAAGGGTTCTCATCTATGTACAGGGCAACCCATTCTTTGCCGTTGCTCAGGTCCTGGAGATGGTAGAGCCTTATGAAGCATGCACTCATCTCTTTGTAGTCGTAGAACTCGAACACCCTGCCCTTCAATATGTGAAACTGCACATTGCCTGAGTCAGAGATGATGCCTGAGGAGAGGGTGCAGGAGATAAGCTCGCTATTTTTGCGCCCTTCAAGATGAGAGAGAATCACCCTCTCGACCTCTTCGTATTTCTCTGTCCTGAAAAAGGCGCTTGCCGCGTAGTAGCTGGCGTACTCTCTTATGTTTTTTCTCTCCGACAGCACCTCCAGCGCAGACAGCAAATCCCGGGTGAGCATACAGTATTCCTTTATGGCGGGAGGTTTTTAATGTATTGTGTTCATAAATGTGCAACAAACAAAAACATAGAGGTGAGAAGATGGAAGAGTTTCACTACACAAAGGCTGCGAAGGGCGATTTCGAGGCGGTGGTAGAGCACTTGCAAAGGCTTGCAAAAGAGGAGGGATTTGGCGTGCTCGCTGTGCATGATATAAAAGAATCGCTGGCAAGGAAGGGTGTTGATTTCATCCCCTTTAAAATTGTGGAGATATGCAACCCCCTGCTCGCTGCGGAGGCGCTGAAAAAGGACATAAACCTGGGTATTTTCCTGCCGTGCAAGGTGAATGTTTACGAGAAGGACGGCAGAGTTATGGTCAGCGGAATGATGGCGGAGGTCATGGGAAACTTCACCAGCGCCGACCTGGGAGAGCTTCCGCAAAAGGTAACACAGGCTGTAAAGAGGATAGTGGACAACGCCTCAGCCTAGCTTTGTACCTGACTTCAGCCGTGCCGCAAAGCTTCGAAGCTCATCGCAGGCGTCGGCACCTCTTTTTTCTATTATCTTCACAAAGGCGCTGCCCACGACAACACCAGCAGCCCCCGCCTCAATAACCGCACGCACGTGCTCTGGCCTTGAAATTCCAAAACCAACTGCGAGGGGGAGGTCTCTCACGTACTGAAGTGCCCACTTGGTTTTCTCTATCGTAACCTTGCTCAGCTTCTCCCTCGCCCCCGTGGTGCCCAGCAGGGAAACAAGGTACACGAAGCCCGAGGCTTTCCTGAGTATCTTCTTTATCCTCTCCTCTGTGGTTGTAGGAGCAATTAAAAATATGGTGTCCACGTCATACTTCCTGCATATCTTCACGAGGTGTGAGGCTTCCTCAACCGGAAGGTCGCTCACCAGCAGGCCATCAACGCCCACCTCGCGGCACTTGGCAACAAAGCGTTCCTCCCCGTACTGGAGCACTATGTTGTAGTAGGTCATGAACACAAGGGGGATTTCCACTCCCTCTCTGCGAAGACGAGCGGCTATCTTAAAGCAGTCGTCAGTATTTGTACCTGCACGGAGGGCGCGGTCGATTGCACCCTGAATCGTCGGGCCGTCGGCAATGGGGTCTGAGAAGGGTATACCCAGCTCCAGGATGTCCACGTTCTCCGCCAGGCAGGCAGCAAGCCTCGCGGACGCCTGAGGGGAGGGATCACCCAGGGTCAGGTAGCCTATCAGAGCGCCCTCGTTGCGACGCTTCAGCTCAGCAAACCTCTCTGCAATTCTGCCCATAAGCTTAAGTGCCGCACCCTCTTAAAAAGCTTTATCCCTCGTTCAGGGTTATCCTCACCTCTCCACCCGGCGGAACCTCCGGAAAGACCACGTACAGCCTGCCGGTGTCAGCGTCGCGCCATGTTTCAACGGCACCTTTCGCAACCTTTGCGGTTACAATTGCAGTGGCACCCCTTACAGGCTTCGCGCCATGGTTGCGCAGCACCAGGGTATTGCCCTCAACACTGAGCTCCAGCCCCTGCCTGAGCCTCCACCACTCTGCAAGCCCTCCTGCAGAGGTGAACCAGACCCTGCGCTTCTTCATGTAGTCAAGAAAGGCTGTGAAGTTCTGCAGGTTGCGGGAGGCAGTGTCTACATGGGTGAGCAGGGTGAAAACCCCACCAGCGTCGTAGGCACGCTGAAAAGCGATGTAAGCCAGGGGCAGGGTGAAGGCCATCTTATCCTCATCCCAGAAGGCATCAAAGTTCATGCTCACGGGAATCTCCAGCACGCCCTCTACCTCATAGGGCTCAAAGCCATAAAACAGCGAGGAGTCGTAGGTATAGCCCATCTCCGCCACAAGGGGAAGTGTCTCCCTGGTCGCATTGAGGTAAGGCGCTCTGAAGCCCTGCACGCGGTAGCCCTGCTGCTCAAACCATGAGTGCGCCTTTAGAATCTGCTGTCTCCTCTCCCTCTCAGAGGCATTCACCCACTCTGGCTGACTCCACCCCATGCTCGCCACCTCAAAGTTTCTCAGCGGGGCGAGTACCTCGCTTTTACCCTGAAAGTATCCGGCTACAACAAAGAAGGTGGCATTTATCCCTCGTTCCTCCAGAGCTCCGGTAATTGCCTCGAGCTCACCCTCACGGACAACCTCAGTATCAAAGGTAACAACCACCGCAGCTTTATAGCCATGGGGATATTTTAAGAGGGATGCATCCCGCCCGGACTGGGTGAGACACCCAGCTGAGAACAGCAGTAGCAGGAATAACAGGTAAGCAGTCTTCATATTAACCCCAGATTATAACTGCTCCTTTCCCCAGTAATAAGCTTTCGCAGAAAAAAGATATGGAGGAGGTGGGGGGAGGGGGAACCCATGAGTTAGTAGAAAAAGCCTAACTCCTCATGGGTTCAACTTAAGTTATAAAATTTACGTCTCCAAACATTATTATAAAGGGATATGGCACCTAAAATACTTAATTTAATTAATCAGCATTGTGCATGTATAAGCAAAACAAACATTCTCCAATTGCGTTATCAAAAATCAACAATATAAAATGGTTAAATTAAATTTTAATGCATTTAAAATCAACTAAAAAATAATTCAATCCTTTTCAGCTTCACGTATTGCCCTGACGGTTCTCCTGAGCACCAGCTGTGCCGCCTCCTGGGATGGCCAGCTTCCGAGACCACAGTCGGGACCTGCGAAGAGCATACGCTCGCCGAACCTGTCCTTTAGCCTCAGGTAAATGGCCTTAATCTCCTCCACGCTATCAGCGAGCTGCTCCGCCGAAGGGTGCTTTATTCCCCGTTCCACAAAACTTCCAAGCTTCCTGTCTATGCTTGTACTGGCCACACCTCCGCGAAGGAACTTGTCGCTGCTTTCAAGCTCACGTTTTGAGATGAAGTTTATGTTTTCAGGTGAGGAGGCAAACTCGCCGGTTAGAACATGTATACCACCTGCCTCAAGCGGATACTCAGCAGCCTTAAGGGTGTGCATGTGTATCTGTACCTTTGCATTAATCCCGCGCACACTCTTCTCCAGAGCTTTGATTATCCCCTCCTTTTCAATATTGAGAAGGTCCACAAAGCCGAGGCTGGGCTCGTCGATGCTCACCACCTCGGTTACCACATACTTCGTGTTGAGCATTGAGTTCTTGAGGAAGGCGTTTACGCTTCTTGCGAGGTTCATAAGAACCTCTTCATAGACATTGAAACCAAAGGGCGTCTTCAGGTAGAGCTCAATTGCGCCCGTGACGCAAACACGCAGGCGCAGCTTTTCGCCGCGTTCCTCATAGTAGTGTTTTGCCTCCTGCTCAACTACATAAAGCTCCGGGATAACCGCATACTTCTCTTTGATAAGAAAGGGCTCCCGCTGGTACTTTTCAATGGGCTCCATGAACTGGCGGTGCATGTCGAAGTGCTGCGGATAGGTCACAACGTCCAGCTGGGCTTCAAGCTTTGCTTTAAGGGATGAGCTTACAGCGCTGAGGAAGGGCCTCAGCCCGGGAATCTCCTCGAGCTGCCTGCCCTCTGCGAAAGCGGCAAGGGCATCGGGATAGGCAGAGTTGAACTCCTCCCGGCTTATGTTCGCAGGCAGAGGAAAGCTGCCGATGTCGTCTATTATCACCATGCCTATACCTCGGCTCAGCATCTTATAAATTTTTACTCGGCATGCTTCGGTGTAAGGCCATGTGCGAGTCCAAGCTTTATCTCCTGGAGAATGGGCAGAAAACAAAGGTTATGGACGAGACGATACTGGTGCGGGAGAAGGAGGGGAAGGTCGTTGCTGTGGGCGTGCTCGGCGAACGCCTGGACTTTGAAAATGCGAGAATAGTGGAAATCGACATGGACAGGCACAGCATAACCATATCGAGGGATTAGCTTGCTCCTTGCAGAGCTGAGCGTTGTACCCATAGGCACCGGCAAGACCAGCGTGAGCGAGTACGTTAGGGCCGCAATAGAGGCGCTTAAGGGCGCTGAGGTTCGAGTGGTGCCACACGCAATGGCAACAGAAATTGAAGCGCGCGATTTAGAGACGTTACTTTTTGCAGTAAAGTTAGCCCATGAGGCGGTGCTTGAGAAAGGGGCAAAACGCGTTGTAACAACGCTTCGCATAGACCACCGCCTCGACAGAGATGCAACACTGGAAAGCAAGCTGCGCAGCATAGGTTCCTGTGATGAGTGAACCCAAGGCTGACCCTTCTGGGGATGACTTTCGTCTGGAGCGCTGAGGAACCTATTCAAATAACGGCGCAGGGAGTCCTGTGTTGTCTGGAGGTGTTCAGGTGAGAGCGGGTGATGTGATGACGCGTAATGTGGTAACCGTCTCCCCCGGGGAGAGTGTCAGGGAGGCGGCTCGTTTGATGAGGGAGCACAACATCGGCACCCTCGTGGTTATAGACAATGGCTATCCCGTGGGGATAATAACAGAGCGGGATATAGCTTTCAGGGTTGTGGCAAGAGGTCTAGGCGGCGACACCCCCGTGGATGAGGTGATGAGCACTCAGCTTATCACTGTGAGTGAGTCCACGTCCATTGAGAGGGTGCTGGACACGATGCAGAAGCACGGCTTTAGAAGACTGCCTGTGCTTAAGGAGGGCAGGCTTGTGGGTATTCTCAGTCTGCGGGACATACTGAAGCTCAAAAGTCTGGATAAGCGTCTGATTAATAAGCTTATTCAGATTGAGTTGTGGTGAATCATTCTATTTTTAAAATAGCTAAAAAGAAACTTTTTGAAACATAGACAAACATAATTTTTGTTTTTACATAAAACAGGAAGATAATCTGGAACCGCAGATCAAACATTTTACAAAAATACACGACTAGGAACATTTGTAAACATAACCCCCTGAGATTTACTGCTTGTTAACAGAAAAAAATGCATTATTGCCGGAAAAATAATAAATATTGGTAAAGCCCCTATATTTCATTAAAAGGTGCAGAAAATGGATATAGTCGCAACTGCGCTAATTGCCGGGGCAAGCATTGTCCTTGGCGTAGCTCTTGACCTTTATCTCAGGGAGGTGATGAAGAGTGAAGAAGTTCGGAAACACCGCGAATAAGGTTAGGGCTATTCTGGAGGTTATTCAACCGGGTGAAGTGGTGAATGGGCGCACCATAGCGGAGAGGCTCGCGGAAAGGGGGTACAGGGTTAATGAGGGACACATAAAGATGTTCATCTACTACAACATGCTCTACAGACATCTGCGGAAGGTCAGAATAAACGGGGTGAACCACTACTGCATTATCTCCTGATGCTCGCTAACTTTTTATCCCCCTGCGCAGATATTATAGCAGGAGGGAATAAGTGTGAAAGAGCTTATTAGGAAGGCTTTACTTCTGGGCATAGGTCTGGCTGCACTGACAGAGGAGAAGCTTCGCGAGTTTGTGGCGGAGCTTGAGAAGAAGGGAGAACTCAGCAAAGAGGAGGGCAGGGCACTTGTTCGCGAGGCCCTTAAAGAGAGGGCAAAGCAGAGGAAGCAGCTGGAGAAGAGGGTTGCAGAGGAGGTGGAGAGGGCCTTCGCCAAAACCGGCGTCGCCTCCAAGAAGGACGTGGAGAAGCTGAAAAAGAAGATAGAAAAGCTTGAGCGCACCATAGCCAAGCTGGCTGGCGAGAAGTAGTATGCTCTTCCACAGGAGACGCATCAGAGGCAACGTAGCCAGGCTGCGCGAGATAGCAGGCGTGGTGAGCAAGTACGGATTTGACATCCTCCTGAAGCGTGCAGGGCTTTACTCCTACATCCCCTTCAAGAGGAGGCTTTTTCCAGAGGAGATAGAAGGCCTGAGCACCCCTGAAAAGGTGCGCCTTATCCTCGAGGAGCTGGGTGCAACCTACATAAAGCTGGGACAGATTCTGAGCACCCGCCCGGATTTAATACCAAAGGAGTACATCGACGAGCTGAGCAAGCTTCAGGACGAGGCGCTCCCCTTGGACTTTGAAGATATAAAAGAGGTGGTGGAGCGCGAACTTGGTCAAAGCCTGGAGGATGTTTTTTCTCATTTTGAAGCCACACCTATAGCGAGTGCTTCTCTTGCCCAGGTTCACAGGGCAAGGCTCAAAAGCGGGGAAAGTGTTGTTGTTAAGGTCCAGCGCCCGAATATCGCAAAGGCCATCGAGGCTGACATCTCCCTGCTGTACCAGCTTGCTTCCCTAGTAGAGGCACGGATTCGCGAGGCGAGACGCTACAACCTCGTGGGCATAGTCAATGAGTTTGCAAAGACTATTCGCCGTGAGCTGGACTTCATGCGAGAGGGTAGAAACGCAGAGCGCTTCGCAAAGAACTTCTCTGATGTTGAGTACATAAAGATCCCCCGCGTCTACTGGGAATACACAACAAAGCGATTGCTGTGCCTGGAGTACATTGAGGGGATAAAGGTGAGCAGGGTTGAGGAGCTCAGAAGCGGGGGCTACAACCTGGAGCTACTCGCCGAGAGGCTTGCCCATGCTTTTATGAAGCAGTTTTTTGTTGATGGCTTCTTTCAGGCAGACCCCCATCCTGGGAATCTGCTCATCCTCGAGGGCGAATGCATAGCCATGGTGGACTTTGGTATGGTGGCGCGCATAGAGAGCGAGCTGCGCGATAAACTTGCCGACCTAGCGATAGCGCTGGTTAATAAGGATGTTGAGCGCGTGGTGGAGCAGCTTCTGCGCATAGGTATAGTGACGCCTGAGAGCGACCTGAGGGAGTTCCGCAGCGATATAGAGGACCTCATACTGGAGTACTATGAGACCAGGTTGAGTCAGGTAAATATCGCCGCCTTACTCAACGAGATGCTGGAAATTGCGCTCAAGCATCGGGTGATGATGCCCCCCAACTTTGCCTTCTTGATTAAAAGCATGGTTACAATAGAGAGCGTCGCACGGGCGCTTGACCCGGAGTTCAACTTCACCCTCGTGGCGAAGCCCTTTGTGAAGGAGATGATACGCCAGCGCCTGGCGCCGAGACGCCTTGCCAGAGACTTTATTCGCGAGCTCTCCTCCGTGGTACAGGCACTCGGAAGGATTCCCTCTGCCACCGAGGGGGTGCTGAGACGGGCAGAGGAGGGCAGGCTCACGCTGCAGCACCGCGGCTTCAGCGACCTGCTCTATGAGCTTGAGGTGATGAGCAACCGCATCTCCTTTGCGCTGATAACCTCGGCGATAGTCGTTGCTTCAGCGCTGATAATGCAGACAGATAAGGGGCCAAGCTTCCTGGGCTACCCGGTTTTTGGCATCCTTGGCTTTCTCTTCGCCAGCGTTCTGGGCACTGTGCTTCTTTTCAGCATTCTGAGGAGCGGGAGGTTGTGAGCAGACGTCCACTTATAAATCTCGTATTTATTACACTATAGCGTAAGGTTTTAGGAAGTGATTGTTGAATATGGCACTATGACAGAGATACTTTTTTATATTTTTGTCACCAATAAAGTTACACTATGTATGATAGAGAGTTGGTGTTTGAGTTTTATGAGAAACTTGAGAATAAGAGGGCGGAAATAAAGGAGAGGGATTTGAAAATAAAGCCAAGAAAGGATTTCACAATCTCCATAGTTGGTCCAAGAAGGGCAGGCAAGACATTTCTTCTTCTGGATGTGTATTTTAGGGACATAGAGAGAGCAGTTTACTTTGACTTTGAGCATGTAGCCTTTGCTGATATAACTCACAAAGAGGTTTTTGAGATAATATCTCTTGTAAACCCTCAAGCAAATTTGGTGATGCTCGATGAAGTTCAGGTGGTTGAAGATTGGAATAAACTTGTGAGAAGCCTGCTTGATTCTGGCTATAAAGTAATAATTTCAGGCTCTTCCTCAAAGCTGATGAGTAAAGAGATAGCAACACAACTCAGGGGGAGAAGCATAAGCTATATACTCCTGCCTTTGAGCTTTGGAGAATTTCTGAGGTTTAAGAACTTATCCTATGAGAAAATTTCAGTAACCAAAAAGACCGAGATTATCAAACTTCTGGAGGAATACCTCCTATGGGGTGGATACCCTGGGGCAATAACAAGAAAAGATAAAGACGAGATACTAAAAAACTACTACACAACCATACTGTACAATGATTTTGTAGAGAGGTTTGAACTGAAGAGCATAGACGTTGCAAAGTTCATATTCGAGTTCTGCTTCCAGAATTTCTCCAAAGAGGTGAGCATCCGAAAAATATCAAGCTTTGTGAACTCAAAGATTGGAGGAAATGTAAAAAATGTAGTTTATAGTTATGTTGACAGGATTCCAGAAACCATGTGTGTATTTTTTGTTGATCGATACCACAAAAGCGTGTATTCTAGAAAGTCGTGGCCGAGGAAGCTTTATGTGTGCGATTTGGGTCTGAGCACAGTCATGGGCTTTTCAGAGGACACAGGAAAAAGAATGGAAAACGCTATCTTTCTGGAGATACTGAGAAAAACAAATCAACATCCTCTGACGGAGATTTATTATTTCAAAGATGCTCAGGGGCATGAAGTGGATTTTGTGGTCAAGGATGGGTTAAAGGTTAGGGAGTTGATACAGGTAACCTATGCCAGTTCTTTTGATGAAATAGATCATAGAGAAATTAGAGCATTATTAAAAGCCAAAGAACTTCTAAAATGCAAAGAGCTGAAAATTATAACCTGGGATTATGAGGATGAGCGCGAAGTTAAATGGTTTGGTAGAAAAGGCAGGATAACTTTTATTCCCATGTGGAAGTGGTTGCTGAAACTTGGCTAATAAAATTTGTGTAAGGCTACCAATTTTTTATCCCAAATCTTCAAAAAATTCATCCTCACGGCTTCTCCTCCCTCACCAGCATGTACAGGTACTGCTGGGCGTAGCCCTCATAGGGATGCCACCTCCTTCGGGCAAAGCGGCGCATCTCCTTAACACCCTCTACGCCATAGTAAGCGCGCATAGCGCGGGCTATCCAGATGTCCACCGGAAAAGCTTCCAGGAAACCGAAGCCAAAGAGGAGCACGCAGTCAGCCACCTTCTCTCCAACGCCCCGGAGCTTCATAAGTTCCTGCTTCGCCTCGGCATAGCTCAGCCTTCCAAGAGCTTCGAAGTCCATGCTTGCAAGTCTCGCGGCTGTGCTCCTGAGGTATCCCTCCCTGAAGCCGAGCTTCGCTTTGCTCAGCTCTGCAACAGCAAGCTGCTCAGGAGGCGGGATGCAGCCTCCGCTGAGAAGGCACTGCACATTCTTCCTTATCCGCGGTATGTTGTTGTTGATGGAGCATATGAAGGCTACGAGGGTTTCCCAGGGGTCGTTTTTTGTTATCCTTAACCCGTGAAAGCGCTCAACGGCGCGGGCCATAACCTCATCCTTAGCTATAACCGCATAGACCTCCTCAAGGTCGTCCTCTAACCCGAGAAACTCCCGCACATAGCTTGAGGAGCACCCCTCATAGAAGAGCTCCCCACCGCGCTGCCACAGGTAGCATCGCCTGCCATGAAGTTCCCGCCAGTATCTTCCGCCCTCCCTGTTCCACAGAAACTCAGGGGGCTGACCGCTCTCCATGGTGAGCTTCAGGTCGATGAGGGCATGCATGAGAAAAGTTATTAATAGCCGGGCTTATATAATCTCTGCGTGGTATTATGGCAGCTGTTCGCGAGATTGAGCTCAGAGGACACATAATCGACTCCTTCATTCTTCCCAGGGTTTTCGACACCATAATGGACATGGGCGGCGACTTTGAGGTGCTTCAGTTCGACATTGGGAAGCACAAAACTGACCCCAGCTATGCCAGGATACTTGTAAAGGCGAAGACGAGAAGGCAGCTTGACGAAATCCTGGGAGAGCTTCGAAAGGTCGGGGCGAGGGTTCCTGAGGTTGAGGAGCTCAGCCTGGAGCCTGCGCCAAAGGATAAAACTCTCCCAGACGGCTTTTATTCAACCACCAACCACCCCACCTATGTGCTCATAGAGGGTGAGTGGGTGGAGGTGGAGAATATCGAGATGGACACCGCAATAGTGGTTGAGCCCGAGAGGAAGCGTGCTTACTGCAAGCCCATAAGTGAGATTAGGAAGGGCGACCTCGTGGTTGTGGGTCAGAGTGGAATCAGGGTTGAACCCCCTGAGAGACCACGGGGGTTCTCTATGTTTGAGTTCATGCGCAGCAGCGTGAGCAGCGAAAAACCGACGGAGCCGCTGATAAGGCAGATTGCCGAGGCTATACTCGAGGTGAAGCACTCCGGCAAGAAGATTCTGGCTGTGGTTGGCCCGGCTGTGGTACATACAAGTGCAGCACCGGCCCTGGCAAAGATGATACGCGAGGGATATATAGATGTGCTCTACGCAGGCAATGCTCTGGCGGTGCACGACATAGAAGCGCAGCTTTTCGGCACCTCCCTGGGAGTAAACATAAAGACAGGCAGACCTGCCGAGGGTGGACACCGCCACCATCTCTATGCTATAAATGAGGTTATGAGGGCAGGGGGAATAGCGGAGCTCGTAAAGCAGGGAAAGCTAAAAGCAGGGGTGATGTACGAGGTTGTTCGCAGGGGCATTCCCTTTGTGCTCGCGGGTTCAATTCGCGACGACGGGCCTCTCCCGGAGGTGATTACGGATGTGCTTGAGGCTCAGCGTGAAATGCGCCGCCATCTCAGCGGCGTGGGTATGGTGCTGATGATGTGTACAATGCTGCACAGCATAGCGGTGGGAAATATCCTGCCCAGCAATGTTAAGACGATATGTGTAGACATAAATCCTGCAACGGTGACAAAGCTCACGGATAGGGGCACCGCCCAGGCACTGGGTGTTGTTACCGACATAGGCGTCTTTTTGCCCATGCTCGCGGCTGAGCTTCAAAGAAGGAAATCAGCATAAAAATGAGAGCGGGCTCGGCAAGGCCGAGAGTCGGGCTTCCTTGCCTCAAAGAGGCAGGTTGCCTTTCCTCTCACACATGACTCTCCTCAGAGAGGAGGCCTGTGCTGGCGTTGCCGCCGAAGCAGCGCCGCCAAGCTCTTACCGAGCCCGCAGGAATATTATTGTGCATCATAGTATATATTATTTTCTATTACACCACCTCGGCTTCGCATGGAAGGCAAAAGACCTGTGAGTCACCTCTTCCCCGAAATTTCGAGTGCCCTTTTGATTGCCTCAAGATACACCTCCTCCTTCAACCTGAAGCCGTGCTTCACCAGCATATCCAGAAGGCTCAAAAATTCATCGAATGAGATTTTATTCTCATTCAGTGCTTTAAGCAATACAAATAGAGTCCCTCTTGGCACCAGGTCGAGAAGCTCTGCGGCAGTTCTCGCCACAGCCTCGTCTAACAAAACACAGGTAATACCCAGGTTTTTTGCAAGAGAAATGGCAGCCTTCTCCCCGGCTTCCAGTTCTATTGGGATTTCAATGGGTTTAGCCCTAGCAACCTTTATCCACCCATGACCTATTGCATTCTCCACCACGTATGCGTCATTCTTCTTTAATTCCTTACCCCTGTCCACCACCTCATATTTTACTTCTTCAGGGATGAAAACCTCCTTAAAAATTTTCAAAAGCTCCAGTTTTCCAATTTTTGCCAGGTAGATAAGAGGTGTGGCGTTGGAAACTATGCTACTCATCAAGCAAACCCCTAAGGTCTTTCCGAAGGTCCTCAAGGGTGTAGGGCACGTGGATATTTCTTTTCTTGACCTCCTCTATAATCTCCCAGAGGGACATCTCACACCTTTCTGCCGCCTGCCAGAGGGTTATCTTTCCCTGTTCGTACTCCTTTAGACTCTTTTCAATCAGCCACTCCTTCACAGCTTTTGTGAGGAACCTTCTGATAACTGTGGACC
>NZ_JBPMGE010000063.1:0-6615 GCF_054014795.1 Candidatus Pyrohabitans sp.
GCCTCTGACTAGAAGGTCAGGAAGGTCTTCTCCACACCTCTGCTCATCCTGTAGCCCACCCTCTCTCTGAGCTTGGCGGAGATTTCGCCGGCATCGCCCGCTAGAAGGTGCCCCGTGGCGCACACCATGGCGCACCTGGGCTTCGGTTCAAGCTGAATAAGCCTGCCCTGCTCATCCTTCTGCTCATAGGGCTCCACGCAGAAGGTGCACTTGTCCATCTTTCCCCTGTTTCCGAAGGCGCCTTTCTCGAACTGCGGAGCTCCGAAGGGGCACGCCATCAAGCAGTAGCCGCAGCCTATGCAGGTGTCCTTGTTCACCAGCACTATCCCGTCTTCCTTGCGCTTGTATATCGCCTTGGTGGGGCACACGTACATGCAGGGCGGCTCATTGCAGTGCAAACAGGGCATGGGCATGTTGGTCTCCGTGGGCTCGCCCTCGTCGAAGGTTATCACCCTGATTCTGTTCACGCCCTCCGGGGTGCGGTTCTGGGTCTTGCATACCGCCACGCAGCCCCCGCAGCGGAGGCAGCGGTTTACATACATGTCGAGCAGAAACTTCTTGGGCATCTTTCCCACCTCCTACGCCCTCGCGAGCTTCTCAATCGCCTCCGGGATAACCCCCGCCTTGGTGACCTCGCAAAGCCCCGACTTGGTGGTCTGCATCTGCGTCTCCGGAGCCCAGCCGGGCGGAGCTATGGTATTGGCGCACTCTCCTATCACAATCGGCGCAGTACCCTCGGGGAAGCGTTTGGTATACTCAGCGGTCTCAAACATGCCCGCCCAGTGGAAGGGCAGGAACACCACACCCGGAGGCACGCGCCGCGTAACCTTAGCCTTGACCTGGATGCGTGAGCGATAGTGTCCAAGCTCATAGCCGCGGTAGGTGTGCACCCACACCACGTCTCCGTCCTTAATTCCGCGGTCATTGGCATCCCTGGGGTTGATCTCCACGTACATCTCGGGCTGAAGCTCCACGAGTATCGGATTGGAGCGCGTTATTGCTCCTCCACCCTGGTGCTCCACCTGCCTGCCCGAGGTGAACACCAGTGGATACGCCTCGTATATCCTCTTCTCTAAGATGTCCCTCTCCTGTATGCTCCTCCCCTTGGTCTCTATCCTGAAGTGGGTCTCGCCGTAGACCTTGTCCTCAAAGGTGGGGTACTTCCTAGCAAGCTCGGGCCTGGGAGTCCAAACCGGCTCACGGTGCACCGGCACAGGGTCGGGAAGGTTCCACGCCCATATTCGCGCCCTGCCCCTGCCGTAGGGCACCTTGTTTGCGGCAATGAGCGCCTTGTATTCGGTGGTTAGGTCCAGCTTCCATCCCGGTCCGGGGGTACCGTCCGGGTTCAGCTCCGGATGGCCGTTGATGCCTGAGAGCAGTGTCTTGCCGTCCGGCGCCTTAGTGCCCCACTTTGCACGGAAGTCATGGCCTCCATCCTTTACAGGTATATCATTGCGGTAGAGTATGGGCGTACCCGGATGCTCGTCGTTCCAGCACGGCCAGGGTAAGCCCCAGTACTCGCCGTCACAGGGTCCGCCCTCGGCGCGCAGCGTCTCGATGTTGAACACGTAGTCGTACTCCTGCTGCCTCTTCAGCCGCCAGGTGGACTGCCTCATGGCTATTGCCCTGGCGCCAACGCGAATCTCCTTGTCGTAGATATCCTCCGGAAGCTTCTTGAAGTTCTTGGTGAACTCCTCGCCAAAGCCCAGCTTCTCAGCTAAGGCGATGAGTATCTCAACGTCGGGCTTTGAGTCGTAGAGCGGGTCTATCACCTTGTTGCGCCACTGCACCTGCCGCGAGGAGTTGGTCACTGTGCCAGGATACTCCCAGTTGGTGCATGCGGGAAGCAGGATTATGCCGTCGTCGCGCTCCGGCAGAGCAGCCGCGCTCTCCACGTAGGGGTCGACGATTACCAGCATCTCCAGCTTCTCGTACGCCCTCTTCACAAAGTAGGTGCCCGCCTGCGAGGGCGTGCTGTGCCCCCAGAAGATTGCCATCTTTATGGGCGTGGGCTGCCCGAGCTTTTCGCCCGTCTCCTCGGCGAGCACAAGGTCGCGCCAGCGGGACATAGTAGCGCCTTTTGCGTGCATCAGCTCCTTGCTGGCAAACCTGCCCTGAAGCCACTCGAAGCTCACACCCCAGACCTTCGCCCAGTGCTTCCACGCACCCTCGCTCAGCCCGTAGTAGCTGGGGAGCGTGTTGGAGAGCACCGCCAAGTCGGTGGCGCCCTGCACATTGTCGTGCCCTCTGAAGGCATTCACCCCGCCCCCACTCTTTGCGGCGTTGCCCAGCATGAGCTGGAGTATGGCAAAGGCGCGGATGTTGTGGGTTCCCACCTCGTGCTGCGTCGCACCCATGGCGTACTGCAGCGTCCCGGGCCTGTTCTCGGCTAAAAGCTTGGCAGCCAGCTTAATCTTCTCCGCGGGCACGCCCGTAATTCCTTCAACCACCTCGGGTGGGTACTGCAGTATAACCTCCTTCGCGTACTCGTAGCCGTGGGTGCGCAGCCTTATAAACTCCTCGTCAACCCAGCCGTTGGTTATTATCTCGTGGCAGATGCCCCACACCAGGGGTATGTCCGTGCCTGGCCTGAACTGCAGGTGCAGGTCGCTCTGCGCCGCGGTGCGCGAGAAGCGCGGATCGCAGCATATGAGCACGGCGCCACGCTGCTTCGCCTTGTATATGTGGTAGAAAGACACCGGGTGCGCCTCCGCGGGATTTGAGAAGAAGATTATGCTCTTCGAATGCCTCATGTCGTTGAAGTTGTTAGTCTGCGCCCCGTAGCCCCAGGTGTTCCCCAGTCCCGCGACGGTCGTGGAGTGGCATATCCTCGCCTGGTGGTCTATGTTGTTTGAGCCCCAGAAGGCCATGAACTTGCGCTGCAGGTAGGCAGCCTCGTTGGACACGTGGGCAGAGCCCGCGAAGAACACAGCGTCCGGGCCGTACTTCTCCCTAATCTCCTTCATCTTATTCGCTATCTCTGTAAGCGCCTCCTCCCAGGAAATCTTCCTCCACTTTCCGCCTTCCTTCTTCATCGGATACTTCAGGCGGTGGTCGTTGTTTATGCTCGCGGGGATGCTCGCCCCCTTTGAGCACAGCCTCCCGCGGTTAATCGGGTGGTTCTCCCAGGGTTCGATACCCACAAGCTGACCATTCGCAACCTTTGCTAAGATACCGCAGCCAACGGAGCAGTGGATGCATATTGTTTTTATCAGCTCTACCTTCTCTCCACCCTCCTGCGCAGCAACAGGCTCAAAAAGCTCTGCACCGCTGTATTTGAAGTACTTGCTCAGAGCCACCGCCCCTCCTGTTGCGGCAGCCAGTTTTAAAAAAGAACGTCTCTTCATTTTTATGGCAGATAATGCCATAGCCCAACCTCCTCTCTCCTTTGGGTACATAGTAATTATGGTCTACATTGTATAAAAATTTTTCTATTTAGCCAAATAATAGCTTACAAATAGTTTAAAGTTTTAGAAAAAATCCAAATAATTTCACTTTAGTAGAAAGTACGTCTTTTTGCGCTGGTGTACATTTTAGCCCTTGTCCATAAATACGCTATGGGATGTGCCCCAAAATTTTATATGCAGAATATAAACTAGTTTAAATATGCACGGATTTTTTTTATGTGCATGTGGGAACCAAAATCCTGTGGATTTCAAAAAACTGGATAAAAAACTATCAGAAATTGGAAGAACCGAAGTTTATGACTATTTCTGCTCACCAAAAGGCCTCGACTACATCGCACACCTTGCAAAGCAATGGGGGTTGAACAGCATCTGCCTCGCCGCCTGCAGCGACAAAGATGAGATTTTTGAAAAACTAGGTGAGGAAAAAGGTATTCCTGTTTATACAGTAAACATCCGCGAGCTCTGTGGCTGGGTTCACGATAGAGAGGAAGCCACAGAGAAGGCGGCACTTCTTGTGGAAAGCGTTATAGCTGGGATTGAGGCCCAGCGCACCCCTGCTCCTGTGGTGGTGGGTGGTAGAAAAGATGTGGTTCTTGCTGGCGACTTTGAAAAAGCCAGGGAATTCGCCAGGTTTCTCTCCGTGGAGGTGGACGTGAAGATAATTGCGAGAAGTGCTTCTCCCTGTGCAGTGCATGGTTTTCTTGGGGGTGAGGTGAAGCAAATCGCTGGCGAATTTGGTGATTTTAAGGTCCACTACGAGGTTGCACCTATAGACTCACGCACCTGCATTGCATGCGGAAAGTGCACCGAGGTGTGCCCTGAAGGTGCAATCTCCCTGCTCACCCTCTCCATCTCAGACTCCTGCACCCGCTGCGGCAGGTGCATTAAGGCGTGTCCTGTGGGTGCGATAAGCTTTGAGAAGAGGGAGGCGAGTGCAGAGGCTGGACAGGTGGTGATTTTCGGTGACTGGAGGGGACCAAAAAGATATGGAATATTTCATGTCGGGGACAGAGAGGATTATGCGGAGGTGCTCTCAAAGCTCATCCCCGGGTTTTACAAAGCTGTTAAGCCGAGATACATCGAGGCTCAGCTTGAGCACTGTGCCAGCGGGAAGAGCAGCCTGGTGGGCTGTCAGCTCTGCGAAACCTCCTGCCCTGAGGGTGCGGTGATAAGGGAGGGAGAGAGGATAAGGTTTTCGGAAGCCTCCTGCTCCGGCTGCGGTGCCTGCGCGGCTGCGTGTCCCCTCTCTGTACCGGAGCTTGCAACCATGCCCCAGGAGGCAGTGGACTCCCTCCTGTCGAAGCTTCTCAGCGGCGAGCAGCTGAGGAAGAAGGTAATAGCCTTCACCTGCGAGAACCAGCTGGAAAAGCTTATCACTATGGGAAAGAAGGGGTTAAGGTATCCTCCTGTGCTCCCCATCTTCCTGCCCTGCACCGGCGCTATTTCCATACCCAACCTGCTCCTGCCCTTTGCGCTGGGTGCTGACGGCATAGTGGTGCTCGGCTGCGGAGAGTGCCGCTACTCCTGCAGCACCCCCACTGTGGAGTTCGCAGCCAGGGTGCTTGGGGGATATGATATGCGGAATGCTCTGCTTGAAATCAGGGGAAAAAGCCCTGAGGAAACCGCAGAGGCTATAAGGGGCTTTTATAACGACCTCCCACCTTCGCCCTTTGCCGCCGTTGAAAAAATCGAAGGCAATCAGATGGAGCGCATGCTTGGTGTGCTGAAGGTCTTTTCTTCATGGAGTTTGCCGGAGGTAAGGGTGCGCTGCGAAGGGCTACCCTTCGGCTATGTGGAGGTTGCCCGGGATAAATGCACCTTCTGCAATGCGTGCATCTCCATGTGTCCCACCTCTGCGATTACAAAATCGCATGCAAGGCTCGAGTTTTCCCATTCGAGGTGCATAAACTGCTCGCTTTGTGAGAGGGCATGCCCTGAGGGTGCGATAAGGGTGAAGGGTATATTTGACCTGGGTGAGTACGTGGGTGAAAGTAAGAAGACGCTTGTGGAGGAGGAGATGCTCCCCTGTGCAGGCTGCGGCAGACACGTGATTTCCAGGACCATGCTCAGGAAGTCTGCTGAGAGACTTATTGAGGCTGGAATACCCGAGGGCTCGCTTCAGATAAGGCTTCTGGAGTTCTGTGAGCGCTGCCGGGGGAAGAAGGTTTTAGAGCTTTTAATGGAGGGTAGAATTTGAGGCGGATAATGGATTCGAGAAGGGACTTTTACTACTTCCTCTCGTGGCTGTACCTTGAGGGGCCGCCGGAGGAGCTTGTAAGAGATTTGATGAATGGAAAGTTTCAGCTTGAATACGGCAACAGGGAGATAGAAGAGGGAGTAAAAATTCTGAAGGAATGGGCGGCAAGCGTGAAGGATATGAAGGAGGGATATCTAGATGCCCAGGATGAGTTTGCAAGGCTATTCATAGGCCCCGGGAAGCCGATAGTGTCGCCGTATCAATCGGTTTACGAGGAAGGTGCACCCTACGGCAAGGCTACGCTGAGGATGAAGGAGATATATGCAGAGGCTGAGGTGAGTAAGGGTGGAGATGTGAAGGAGGCGGAGGACCACATCGGCATGGAACTGGCGTTTATGGGCCTCATATGCAACAGAATCTCCTCGCTTGGAGATAAAGGTGAGATTCTGAGGAATCTGCACATTCAAAAGAAGTTCCTCAACGAGCAACTGCTTAAGTGGGTGCCCAGATTCTGTGAGGATATACTAAAAAGTGAGAGGGCCTTCTTATACAGGGGCGTGGCGATGCTCACCCTGGGCTTTCTGGAGGAGGAGAAGCGCAGCATAGAGCAGCTGATCGCCGACTATGAGCTGGAGTAGTTATTCCACGAGCTTCCTGTCGGTGCGGTACACGAGGGCGCTGCAGCTCGCCACAAGCTTATCGTCCTGGTTTCTCACCTTTATCTCGTATAGGCCAGTTCTGCGGGTGGTGTTTATCTCCCTCGCCTCGGCGCGCAGCACATCTCCTCGCCTAACAGGTGAGGTGTAGGTTACATTCATATTCAGCGCCACGCTTACCCTGCCGCGAGAGTTGCCCGCCAGCTCAAAGGCGGCGTCAATGAGCGCAAAGGTGGCGCCCCCGTGGGCATAGCCGAAGATGTTCTCATGCTCCTCCCTCACCCTCATCTCCACCAGGGCATAGCCTTCTCTCAGCTCCCTCAGCTTTATTCCCATCTCCCTGGCAAAGGGCTCC
>NZ_JBPMGE010000064.1:0-50364 GCF_054014795.1 Candidatus Pyrohabitans sp.
CTCCAGCGACTGCTCCGGAAACATCTCCTTACCGCCGAGGAAATTGCTGAGCGCCACGAGGGAGGCGAGCAGTGTGAGCAGAGTCGTGGCAAGAGCTGTGGAGCGCGCCTTGGCAATGCCATAACGCTCAGCGAAGTAGCTCACAAAGGCGCCCAGCACGGGTATGGCGATGAGATAGGTGAGCATTACGCAGCACCTCCTCTAAGGCGAGCAATTATCAGCAATAGACTGGCCCCAAGCAGGACCCAGGAGGCGTAGTCCTGGGTAACGCCTGTCTGTATTCTGCGCAGCACTTCACCCGTCTTCGCGGTTGCCCTACCAATGCCGTTTACCAGGCCGTCTATGAAGTAGGTATCTATGGCGCTGGTGATGGTGCTGGTATCCCTAACCACCCGGGTGGCAAAGAAGTGATTGATGTGGTCCAGGTAGTAGCGGTTAACAAGCAGGGTGTGCAGGGGTTTAAAGGTGGTGCGAATCCCCTCTGCCGAGAGCACAGGTCTAAAGTAGGTAAGTCCAGTCAGCACAATGCCAAGGGCGGCGAGGGCTATGGAGAGGCTCATAATCAGCGAGCTGGTCTCGTGGTGAGCAAGCTGTTCCGCCAGCTCCTCCGGGAGGGTGCCCAGCACGAACTCATTGAAGTCCGCAAACACCAGGAAGCCTGAGAAAAGCGCTCCCGCAGAGAGTATTATCAGCGGTACCGTCATCACCCTCGGCGCCTCATGAGCGTGCTTCACCGCCTCGCCCTCCTTACCTGTGAACACTATGAAGAATAGCCTTGAGATGTACACCGCGCTGAGCAGCGCCGCAAGGGCGGCAACAGCGAAGAGGAGCCCGTCGTAGGCATACACTGAGACAAGAATCTCATCCTTACTCCAGAAGCCGCTCCACGGCGGCAAACCCGAGAGGGACCAGGCGCCTATGAAGAACGCCGTACCTGTGATTGGCATCCGTTTCCATAGACCACCCATATCGCGAATATCCTGCGAGTGCACCGCATGAATCACAGCGCCTGCACTCAGGAAGAGCAGTGCCTTAAAGAAGGAATGGTTGAGCAGATGGAAGATGCCTGCGGCATAGCCGCCGACGCCAAGAGCCAGGGTCATGAAGCCCAGATGGGAGACTGTAGAGTAGGCTATAACCCGCTTGAGGTCTGTCATGACCACAGCCATCGTCGCCGCTATAAGCGCTGTTATGCCGCCTATCCAGGCAACCACAAAGAGAGACTCAGGGGTGAAGAGCGGATAAGCCCGACCCACGAGGTACACTCCCGCCTTTACCATCGTCGCCGCGTGTATGAGCGCGCTGACTGTGGTGGGACCCTCCATTGCGTCTGGCAGCCACACGTGCAGCGGGAACTGGGCACTCTTACCCACTGCACCACCAAAGAGGAGGAGCGAGGCCAGGGTTAGTGTTGCCGGCGCTGCGCTTGGAGCAAGCTCAAAAAGCTCTGTAAGGTTAAGAGTGCCAAACTTGGCGTAGAGCACAAGTATACCCGCGAGCAGCAGTATGTCGCCCACGCGGGTTACGAGGAAAGCCTTCTTGGCGGCGCTCGCAGCGCTGGGCTTGCGGTACCAGAAGCCTATCAGCAGGTAGGAGCACAAACCCACGAGCTCCCAGCTTATGAACAGCAGAACCAGGTTGTTTGCTATTATCAATGCCAGCATGCTGGCGATGAACAGGCTTATCTCAGCATAGTAGCGCTGCACCCCAGGGTCGCCGTGCATATAGCCCAGGGAGTAAACCACGATGAGGAAGCCCACAAAGCTGACCACGAACAGCATCACAGCCGCCAGGGGGTCGACGAGAATACCAAAGCGGAAGGCTTCACTTCCCAGCCAGGAGATGCCCTCACTCTCATACCTGCCAACTGAGAGGACATCCCGGATGGTGAGCAGCGAGGCGAGCATAGACAGACCTACAAAGCCCACTGCAACGTAGCCTCCGCCCTCCCTCATGCGCTTACCAAACAGGAGTATGGTAATAAAGCCAATGACTGGAAACAGAGGTATAAGCCATGCCTGCTCTATCATTTCACCACCTCATCTCCTTGATTTCACGGAGGTCGACTGTGCGGAAGTTGCGGTACAGCGCGAGAAGAATTGCCAGACCGACTCCGGCTTCGGCGGCAGCTATCGCTATGACGAAAGCAGCAAAAGTCTGTCCTGAAAGATTACCCAGATAGCTGGAGAAGGCCACCAGGTTGATATTTGCAGCGTTGAGCATGAGTTCAATGCTCATGAGCAGGCGCACTGCATTGCGCGAGGACAATAATCCATAGGCGCCGATAGAGAAGAGTACTGTCGAAAGGAACACGTAGTGGAACACTGTAATACTCATTTCGCATCCTCCTTCTTTGCGAGGAAAATTGCACCCACCATGGCAGCGAGCAGAAGCAAGCCCACAAGCTCAAAGGGTATGGCATACACCTGAGGGTTAAAAATCAGCTCCCCCACGCCTTGCACACTTCCAATCACACTGGCACGCTCACCAAGCGGGAAAAATCCCGTACTTGCCACATAAAAGAGGGCAACTATTGCAAAGAGCACAGCACTTACAGGCGCCAGCTCATCGCCGCTGGGCAGCCTGCGGAGCTGCAAATCACTCTTTGTGAGCATTGTGGCAAAGAGGAAAAGCACCACCACACCGCCAGCATAAACCAGCACCTGAATCGCGGCAAGAAATTCAGCGCCTAAGGTTATGAAGATTCCAGCCACACCGAGCAGAGCAAGGGCGAGGGCGAGCACCGCATGGAATATGCGCTCTGCCATCACCACGCCTAGGGCTCCGGCGATTACTATGGCTGAGATTATGAAGAACACAAGTGAGTCCATCATTGGGGTTCCCCTCCTTGCTCAGGCTCGCTCTCATACCCGGCGAGCTTCCACCAGGGATAGAAGAGCTCCTCCCGGGTATATTCAGAGAGCTCAATCACCTCGTTGTCCCAGGTTAGCGCGCCTGTGGGGCAGACTTCAACGCACAGCCCGCAGAACATGCACCGCCCGAGGTAAATCTCGGGGTGTTTCTTCTCCTTCTTTATTATGCGGTCCTTAACCTTCTTTTCCTCTATCCCCACAACCTTCATCTCTATTGTCTTATTGGGACATGCCCGGGCACAGCTTCCGCAGCTTATGCACTTCTTAACATTCAGGCGCTGCATTCCGCGATAGCGCGGCTTCATCACATCGCGCTGCTCTGGATACTGTATGGTAATCGGGGGTTTGAAGAGGTGCTTGAATGTCACACTCATGGGCAGGAGATGTGAGAGGTTTTTGAGCTTCTGTTTCAGCATCATTATCACCTTAAATACTCAGTATTACGCCTGTTATTACCACATTCGCCAGCGCAAGGGGAAGCAGTCCCTTCCAGCCAAAGCTGAGCACGTGGTCCACCTTAGTTCGCGTAAGCGTGCCGCGCACCCACATGAGAGCGAAGATTATCAGGTACATCTTCGCCACGAAGATGCTCAGCTGAACCAGGTACTTCACCCAGCCCAGATTTTCCACAAACGGCGAGATTATTGGGAGATGCCATCCACCAAGGAAGAGGGTAACCACAAGCGCCGAGCCTACGACGAAGTGAATGTACTCAGCGAACATAAACATGGCAAACTTCATGCCGCTGTACTCCGTGTGAAAGCCCGCGACAAGCTCAGACTCGCTCTCCGGCAGGTCAAAGGGTATCCTCCCCATTTCCGCCACCACTGCGGAGAAGAACACTATGAATGCAAGGGGCTGGTAGAAGATGAACCACTTGGGTATTATCCCCAGCCATGCCTGAGACTGAGCCGCAACTATGTCCTGCGTGCTCAGCGAGCCCACTATTGCGACGATGCCTATCATGCTCAGCACCAGGGGAATCTCATAGCTCAGGCTCAGCGCAGCGGTTCGCATTCCTCCCAGCAAAGAATACTTGTTGTTGGAGCCCCACGCAGCCATGAGCACCGCCAGAGTTGAGAGTGAGGCCACTGCTGCGATGTAGAGCACGCCAACGCCTATGTCAGCTGCGATCAGCCCGGAGCCTATGCCTATCGCTGCGGCAGGGAGAAGGGCGAAGAGAAAGGCCACAGCCGGAGCGAGGTTGTACACCAGCTTATCCGCCTTTTCGGGCACTATATCCTCCTTTGTCAGGAGTTTTATCATGTCTGCGATTGGCTGGAGCAGACCATAGGGTCCAGCGCGATTCGGGCCATAGCGCACATGAATGCGGGCGATGACCTTTCGCTCCAGCCAGGTGAGGAAGAGCACATTCAGGGATAGGAATAGGATAACAGCTACAACGCCTATGAGCCCGCGCACCAGGCTCATAACCAGCGGATTTTCAACACTCACCATGATATCACCTGTCTATCTCGCCCATCACTATGTCCACGCTTGCGAAGTTTACTATCATGTCAGGGATTATCCCACCTGTGGCGTAGTGAGGGAACACCGAGAGGTTGCAGAAGGCGGGACTTCTTATCTTAACGCGGTAAGGCGAGGTTGACTTGCCGTCGCTCACTATATAGTAGGCCAGCTCACCTTTTGGGGCCTCTATGCGGGAGTAGACCTCGCCCTTGGGCGGACGTATAACCTTCGGCACCCCAGAGGCACGAATCTCACCCTCTGGCAGGTCATTGAGCGCCTGCTCTATTATGCTCAGGCTCTCAAACATCTCACGGAAGCGCACCTTGAACCTCGCCAGGGTGTCACCCGCTTCCTCGGTTACAACCTCAAAGTCAAAGCGATCATAGATGGAGTAGGGGTCGTCCTTGCGCACATCCCTCGCGACGCCGCTGGCGCGCAGCATCGGCCCCGTGGCCCCGAGTTCAATCGCCAGCTCGGGCTCGAGCACACCCACCCCCTCACATCTTTTCAGGAAAATTTCGTTATTGAAGAAGTAGGTTCTGTAGTCAGCCAAACGCTCGGGCAGAACACGCAGAAAGGTGCGCACATTCTCCTCCCAGCCTTCGGGTACGTCTTCTTTTAACCCGCCTACACGCAGGAAGTTGTAGAGCAGGCGCTGCCCCGAGACCTGCTCCAGCAAATCCAGAACCATCTCGCGCTCGCGGAAGCCGTACATCATCACCGTCCAGGCGCCAAGGTCAGCGCCGAAGGCGGCGATGAACATAAGGTGGTTGCCGATGCGCTGCAGCTCAGAGAGAATAACACGGAGATACTCCGCACGCTCTGGTACGCGAACCCCGAGAAGCTCCTCCACAGCAAGCACATAGGCGAGGTTGTTGGTTATTGAGGAGATATAATCCATCCTGTCTGTCAGAGGCAGAAATTGGGTATAGGTGCGCTTCTCAGCTATCTTCTCCACGCCACGATGCAGATAGCCTATGATGGGGTCTATCTTGAGCACAGTCTCGCCGCTGAGCGTTGTAACCAGTCTGGCAACGCCATGAGTCGAGGGGTGCTGCGGACCTATGTTGAGCACCATGGTATCTGTCTCACCCTCCACCGCAGGCGCAATCTCTATATGGGTCTCCCACATCTCGGCCTCGCCCTCAGAGTACCAGGACATCTCCTGCGTCTTGAAGTCCCTGCGCAGAGGATAGCCCTGAAAGCTCTCCGGCAAAAGTATGCGCCTCAGATTGGGGTGCCCCTTAAAAACAATACCCACCATATCATAGGTCTCGCGCTCGTGCCAGTCTGCGGCGCGCCACAGCGGCACCACACTCTCTATCTCCGGGTTGTCAACCCGTGGAAGCTCCGCATTTATCTGAATTAACTCCCCTCTGCCCTGGCACCACAGATGATACACGGCCTCTATCCTATCCTCGTAGTCTACACCGGAGATGCAGGAGAGGTGATCAAAGCCCTGGTTCTTCAAAAACTCTGCCACAGGGAAGAGGTCTCCGCCCTTTATCCTCACCTGAAGTCTGCGCGGACGCTTCAGCGTTGCTTCCAGAATCTTCTCCCCGAATTTCGACTTGAGGTTCTCCAGAAGCTCATGCTTGGGCTCCTCTTCCACCTTCTCCTCCTTTGCTGTTTTCTCTTCTGCCATGGCGCTACCTCTCTATCTTGCCCTCTTTGATCTTCTTCTGGAGCTTCACTATGGCATCTATCAGCGTCTCAGGGCGGGGCGGGCACCCAGGCACATAAACGTCCACGGGTATAACCTGGTCAGCGCCGTTGACAACGCTGTAGCTGTCGTAGAAGGGTCCACCGCAGATTGCACACTCACCCATGGCGATGACATACTTGGGCTCCGGCATCTGCTCATATAACCTCTTAACATTGGGCGCCATCTTCTTTGTAATTGTACCCGCAATTATCATCAGGTCCGCCTGCCTGGGGCTGGCGCGGAAAAGCATGCCAAAGCGCTCAAAGGCATCGTAGCGGGAGCAGCCTGTGGCCATCATCTCTATGGCACAGCATGCTAAGCCAAAGGTAAGGGGCCACATTGTATATGGCCTTGCCCTGTCAAAGACCAGGCGGTCCAGCTTGGTCAATACCACATTGGGAAGCTTTACCTCCATCCACGCATCCACTCCAGTGCACCTTTATTCCACGCATAGGCCAGGCCCAGCGTGAGGACGCCTATAAAGATTATAACCTCAAGGGTTGCAAACAAACCAAAGCTTTGATAAGTCACCGCCCAGGGGTAAAGAAACACAACCTCCACGTCGAATATAACAAAAAGCAGGGCGTACATGTAGTACTCCACATTGTGCTGTACCCACGCGGGACCGAAGGGTAATACGCTGCACTCGTAGGTGAGGTACTTCTGTGGCTCCGGCTTCCTGGGCTTCCGGAGCAGACTTGCGACAAATATGGTTACTACTGGGAATATCAGCCCTATAATCACGAAGAGGCCAATGGTGATATACTGCTCGCCGATGCTCAAGGTACCACCTTTTCGAGTTTAGAGAATCAACAACCGCACTATATAATTAACAGGTAATATAAAAATTTTTCCACCATGCTGTTAAAAATTTGTCGAACAAACTTCTGTCCTACAGGTACTCTGCTACGTGATATTACAGCGGAAGGGTTTAACCAAGTATATATTTTGTATAGGATATAGTCTATCTCTAGAGTACAATCGCATGGTGCACTACTATATATGGTATACAGCGTCTGTAAACCTAAAAATCTTTTTACACGTTGTTGCCCAAGCTGAGCACGGGTGAGCACTTGAGGATTGCTGTTATAGACCACTCTCGCTGCCAGCCTAGGAGGTGCTCCCTGGAGTGCATAAAGTTCTGCCCGGGCGTCCGCATGGGCGATGAAACCATAGTGATGGACGAAGCCAGGGGAAAGCCCACGATTTCAGAGCTCCTGTGCACCGGCTGTGGCATATGCGTTAAGAAGTGCCCCTTTGAGGCATTGACAATAGTCAACCTCCCCGACGAGCTTGATCGCGACAAGGTGCACCAGTACGGGGAGAACGGCTTCCGCGTGTTTCGCCTGCCCTACCCCAAGGAGAATGCGGTTACCGGGCTGATAGGCGAGAATGGAATAGGCAAGACCACCATCCTCAAAATCCTCGCCGGCGAACTTGTGCCCAATTTCGGAGAGGCTGAAGCTGAGAAGGGCGAGGTTCTTAAACGCTTCGCGGGTACGCAGCTTCACGACTACTTCACAGCGCTTTACGCTGGCGAACTCAAGGCGGTGCACAAGCCCCAGTATGTGGACGCCCTGCCAAAGGTGATAAGCGGTGAGGTTGGCGAGGTCTTAAAAGGCATTGACGAGCGCGGCATGCTGCGCGAGATGGTGGCAAAGCTTGAGCTGGAGCATGCGCTTGAGCGGGAGCTTTCCCAGCTCAGCGGGGGTGAGCTTCAGCGCGTTGCAATAGCCGCGGCGCTTCTTCGTGAGGGAGACATCTACATCTTCGACGAACCCTCCAGCTACCTGGACGTTGCCCAGCGCCTGAAGGTGGGCAGGGTGATACGTGAGCTGGCGCAGGAGAAGCGGGTTATCCTGGTGGAGCACGACCTGGTGGTGCTGGACTACCTCGCCGACTATGTACATGTACTCTACGGCAAAGCGGGGGCCTATGGTATAGTCTCACACCCGCGCAGTGTGAGGCAGGGAATAAATGCATACCTCAGCGGCTATCTGCGCGAGGAGAATGTGCGAATCCGAAGCGCGAGCGTAAAGTTCGAGGTAAAGCCGCCCATCGTTGCGCGCGCCGAGAATCTGCTGCTGAGATTCTCAAGGCTGAGCAAGCACTACGACGGCTTCAGTCTTGAGGTGGATGGCGGGGAGTTCTACAGGGGTGAGGTTGTGGGCGTGCTCGGTCCCAACGCCACTGGTAAGACAACATTTGTAAAGATGCTCGCTGGTGTTATTGAGTCCGACGAGGGGGAGGTGAGTACCCCGGCAAAGGTGGCGTATAAACCCCAGTACATAAAACCCGAGTTTGAGGGCACTGTGCTCGAAGCTCTTGCAAGGGTAACATCGCTGAGCGAACCCTTCTTTGAGAGCGAGATTGCAAGACCTCTCGACCTGAAATCCCTCTACGACAGGCGCGTTAAGGAGCTGAGCGGGGGTGAGCTTCAGCGCGTGGCAATAGCACTCTGCCTTGCGAGGGAGGCGGAGGTCTACCTGCTGGATGAGCCCAGCGCATACCTCGACGTGGAGCAGCGCCTCAAGGTGGCGAGGATGATTCGCCGCGTTATGGAGAAGCGCGAGGCCCTGGGCATAGTTGTGGACCACGACATCCTCTTCATAGACTACATCTCAGACAGGGCGATGGTGTTTGACGGCGAACCGGGGGTCAGAGGTGAGGCAACACCGCCGCTGGAGATGCGCGCAGCGATGAACACCTTCCTGCGCGGAATGGACATAACCTTCAGGCGCGACCCCGAGACGGGGAGGCCGAGGGCAAACAAGCCCGGGAGCATTAAAGACCGGGAACAGAAGGCGAGGGGTGAGTACTACTACCTTTAGAAAACCACAAACTATATAAGGCATTCCACAAGAGAGGAGTAGGTCCCAGGTGATTGCACAGCCCCTGGAATGGAAAAAATTAAATAGTGCTCTAGCGATTGTTGAATTCTGGTGGTTATATTGACTGGTGATTGTGGCTCTGGAGAAGAGGAAAGTGTATTTCACAAAAAACTGAAGATAAAACTGAAGGAGAAGGGTAAAGAGGGCAGGATAACATTCCTCAAGGATTATCTGGATTACCTCCTTAGGAACGACAAGCCCCTTCCGCCTGATTTTCCTGCTTTTGTCAGGGAGATTATGGGCCTCGACGACAGGAAGGGATACATCCATATAAGGATATGGCATGAGAAGAGTGAGCTGACAGAGTTTGCAAGGGCAAAGGGTTACGAGTACAGGATAGACCACTATGACTGAAGAGGAGTTTCTGGTAGGCGAGGCCCTCGTGGGAGAGGAGCCGGAGATAGCCCATATAGACCTGATAATAGGCGGGAAGAGCGGCGCCGTAGGCAAGGCCTTTGCCAATTCCATGGCGCAGCCCAGGCAGGGGCATACACCAATCCTGGGGGTTATAAGGCCCAATCTGCCCACCAAACCTGCCACGCTCATAGTTCCCAAGGTGACAATAAGAAACCTTGAAGATGCTGAGAAGATGTTTGGACCGGCGCAGAGTGCAGTGGCAAAGGCCGTTGCGGATGCCGTGGAGGAGGGGATAATACCCAAGGCCTCAGCAGAGCAGCTTGCTGTGATAGTTTCTGTGTTCATCCACCCAAGAGGCAGGGACTACCAGCGCATCTACCGCTACAACTACGCCGCAACAAAGCTCGCCCTTAAGCGGGCTATGCAGAAGTTCCCGTGTATAGATAAAGTTTTAGAGGAGAAGGATAAGTCTATGCATGCTATGATTGGATTCAGAATAAACAACCTGAAGCAACCACCTTATCTGGAGGTGGCCCTTGACATACCCGACTGGAGGAGGGTTGAGGGTATTATCAGAGCATTACCGAGGAGCGACGCAATTATAATAGAGGCAGGCACGCCGCTGATAAAGCGCTACGGCGTTGAGGTGGTGCAGAAAATCCACCAGCTTCGCCCTGAGACCGTCGTTGTTGCCGACCTCAAGACCCTGGATACAGGGAACCTGGAGGCCAGGATGGCAGGCGATGCCACCGCCGACGTTGTGGGCTTCTCTGGTCTTGCCCCGCTTAAGACCATGGAGAAGTTCATAGAGGAGTGCAAGAAGGTTGGAGCGCTCTCGCTGATGGACACCCTCAACGTGCCAGACCCGGTGGAGGTGCTCAAGAAGCTGAAGGTGAAGCCAGACATCGTGGAACTCCACCGCGCGATAGATGTTGAGCAGACGCAGGAAAGCGAGTGGGGCAACATCCAGGAGATAAAGAGGGTGTGCAACGGTAAGGTTCTCGTGGCAGTGGCCGGCGGAATAAGGGTGGATAAGGTACCGAAGGCGCTGAATGCAGGGGCAGACATTCTCGTGGTTGGCAGAGCGATTACTGTTGCCAAGGATGTCACTGGTGCGGCAAGGGCATTTCTGAAGGAGATGGGTGTTACAGAGGTGGACCAGTTCAGAATAATGACAGACTTTTAGAAGAAAGACTGATTAAACAAAAAAGGAAAATGCTCACCAGTATGTCTTGAGAAGGTCGTCCTCGGTGAGCTTCCTGACCTTGCGCGGGTCGTAAATCTGTGGAGCCTCGCCGTCGCCCCCGTAACTGCCGTGGGTTCCACAGTTGCCAGTGCACATTCCCATTATTTTCACCCCTGGTTATTTTAACCGGTGGTTAGAATACTAACATTGCAAATATTTTTACAAGGGGATGGTTCAAAAATAGACGTGTCTCAAGTGCCAACCTTCTCAACAACCCTGGCAAGAGTGGCTTTTATTTCATCTATCTCTTCATAAATTCTCGCCAGATCTCTGGCAATGTGGTCCTTAAAAGCTTCTCTGTTCTTCTCTTCCTCTTCTTTAATCACCTCTATCGTTTCATCCTGCTTGGCAAGCATTCTATCCTGTTTTTCCAACATCATGTCCTGCTTGTCAAGCATTCTACCACCGTAGGTTGCAATTTTTGAGAGCTGCGTTGCCGTAAGATAACGATAGTAGTTTTCGGTCCTCATCACATTCCCGGAGTAATCTTCACTCTCCACCTTCTCCACGCGGCTGTTCTCCGGAAACTTGGAAGAGATGATTTCAAGAAAGGTATTAACCTTTTCCTCGGAAGAATCTACGAGAGCATAGACAGCCTGCTTACCGTTGATGTGGGTGTTGTCGGCAAAAAAGCGCTCTATTTCAAGAGACTCCGCTATGCCAAGGAGAAAGGGACGGTAACCAACGTCATGAACCTCGCCAATAATCATTATTTTCTTCTTCATTGATAAATCAATTACCCGAAACACCTTATATATAATTTTCCTGTGGGGAGCTTTGCCTCAGATGTAGCGTAATCCAAGGGGCGGTTCGCGTGATAAAGCTCTACAACACCATGACGCGCAGGAAGGAGGTGTTCGTGCCCCTCCGCGAGGGCGAGGTGAGGATGTACACCTGTGGTCCCACGGTCTACGACTACGCCCACATAGGCAACTTCCGCGCGTACGTCTTCGAGGACCTGCTGCGCAGGTTTTTGGAGTACCTGGGCTACCGCGTGGTGCAGGTGATGAACATCACCGACGTGGACGACAAGACCATCGCTAGGAGCCGCGAGGCAGAGGTAAGCCTGCAGGAGTACACCCGGCGATACGAGCGCGCCTTCTTTGAGGACCTGGAGAGGCTGAACATAGAGCGGGCGGAGTACTACCCCCGCGCCACGGAGCACATCCCGGAGATGGTGGCACTCATTCAGAGGCTCATGGAGAAGGACTACGCCTATCGCGGCGAAGACGGGAGCATATACTTCGACATCTCAAAGTTTAAGGAATACGGGAAGCTCTCCAAGCTGAAGCTTGAGGGGCTGAAGGCGGGCGCACGCGTGAGGCAGGATGAGTATGCGAAGGAGGAGGCTCAGGACTTTGCGCTGTGGAAGGCCTGGAGTGAGGAGGACGGCGACGTCTACTGGGACACCCCTCTGGGCAGAGGCAGGCCCGGATGGCACATAGAGTGC
This sequence comes from Candidatus Pyrohabitans sp., assembly GCF_054014795.1. Classification (NCBI taxonomy): domain Archaea; kingdom Methanobacteriati; phylum Candidatus Hydrothermarchaeota; genus Candidatus Pyrohabitans; species Candidatus Pyrohabitans sp. The sequence goes on from NZ_JBPMGE010000064.1 coordinate 11,993, forward strand.
AGCGCCATGAGCATGCGCTACCTGGGAGAGACCCTCGACATTCACGCGGGTGGCGTGGACCTGATATTCCCCCACCACGAGAATGAGATTGCCCAGAGCGAGGCGGCGACAGGCAAGACCTTTGTGCGCTACTGGGTGCACAATGAGCATCTGCTCGTGGAGGGGCGGAAGATGAGCAAGCGCTACGGCAACTTCTACACGCTGAGAGACCTCCTCGCAAGAGGCTATGATGCGCTCGCGATTCGCTACCTGCTGCTGGCGACGCACTACCGGCGAAAGCTCAACTTTACCTTCAAAGCCCTGGAGGACGCCTCCCGGGTGGTGCGCAGGCTCAGCGACTTTATGCAGCGCCTGGAGGAGTACCCTCTAGGTAAAGAGGAGGCCACGGAGCTTTCAAGGCGTGTTGAAGTGGCAAAAAGAGAGTTCGACGCTGCGCTGAGGGATGACCTCGATACCCCGCGCGCCCTCGCCGCAGTCTTCAGGCTGCTCCGGGAAGCGAACAGGGCGATGAGCGAAGGTAAAGCGGGCGGCGCTGACATCGCCGCGCTTAAGCGCTTCTTCGCCGACTTCAACCGTGTCTTCGGCATTATTCGCGAGCACGGAGAGGAGCTTCCGGAGGAGCTTCTGAGGATGATACGCGAGCGGGAGGAGGCAAGGAAACGAAAGGACTATGCAACCGCGGACCGCCTGCGGGAGGAGCTTTTGAAGCACGGCGTAGTGGTGGAGGACACGCCACGAGGAACGCGCTGGAAGTGGAAAAAATAGTTTAGAGGTTAAGGCTCGCTGCTTAGGCAGGTGAAAAAATGGTGGAAAAGGCTACTGTTATAAAGGCGCTGAAGGAGATAATCGACCCTCATACCGGCATAAGCGTTTATGAAATGGGGCTCATCAAGGACCTGGAGGTCAGCGACGGCGAGGTCTCGCTGACCTTTGTACCCTCCTCACCCTTCTGCCCCCTGGGGGTGCAGCTGAGTATGCAGATAAAGCAGAAGCTTGAGGCTGTGGAAGGGGTTACGAAGGTCAAGGTGCGCGTCTCGGGGCATGTGCAGGAGAAGGAGCTCAACGAGATGCTCTGCAAGTAAGGGCGCCGCACCCGCCCTTACCAACCCATCCTCACCATGATAGGGGCGCCGCACCCGCCCAGCCGCTCAGCGGAGCTGAGTGGCGGTTACCAATCCTTCCGTGCCAATTATCTGCAACATAATTCTGTATCACTGTGAGAATGTTTTTCGGGCAGTGGTGGGAATGAGCCTCCTTGCTCTCCTGGGCGAGATTGAGAAGCGCGAGCAGGTGTTGCGCAGCGTCGCAGGATACTGCTCCGGCAGGGTGCTGGACGTTGCCACAGGCTCCGGCTACCTGGCAAGGGAGATTCGGGGAAGCGTAGTCTGCCTTGACATCGACGCCCGCGCGGTGGCCAGGATTGGCGATGTTGTGATAGGCGACGCCAGAAGGATGCCCTTCCTCAACGAAAGCTTCGACGTCGTTGCAACATGGTCTGCGCTCGCCCACGTCGCCGAGTGGCGCAGCGTCGTCGCTGAGATGTTCCGCGTTGCAAGGAGGCTGGTGATCACCGCGGAGCCGAAGGGGAAGCTGGCGCTGCTCGCCTTTCGCGACTTTCGCTGCTCGCATGAGCTGAGCATAGAGGAGGTAGCGAGAGAATTTGAGCGCTTCGCAAGGGTGGAGGTGGACGACTTCGAGCACTTCGCGGTGGTGAGGGGATGGAAGGAACCGCAGGGTTTATAAACAGTATATAGCATATATAATTACATGAAATTATATGGAGGAATATTATGCAGACACGCAAGATATACATGAGCGGCGGAAGCACCTACATCATGTCCCTGCCAAAGAAGTGGGTGCAGCGGGTTGGACTGAGAGAGGGGGACAGTGTTGTGGTGACAGAGCGTGAAGGTGCACTGACAGTAGAGGCCCGCGAAAGGGAGGAAGAGAGCAGGGAGGTTACAGTCAAAATCTCACAGGTGGAGAGCGGTGAGGTTCTCGAGAGGCTGCTTATATCCTACTACCTCATAGGCTACGACACCATCAAAATCCTCCTCGACGACGCGCAGCACCTGAAGTACCGCGAGGTGGCGCGCAGAATACCAGACCTCCTCGTGGGTGTGGAAATCGTCGAAGATACCGATGAGGCGCTCACCCTGGAGATTCTTCTCAATGAGCGCAAGATGCCCACAGTTAAAGCAATGCGCAGAATAGACCTGATAGTGAGCTCAATGCTTGCCGAGCTCATACGCGTCCCCGAAGATCGGGACGAAGCCCTCGCAAGGGATATAATCGAACGCGAAAAGGAGGTTGACCGCCTTTATTTTCTTGTGGTGAGGCAGCTCAAGGGGGCAGTGCGCTACCATCAGCTTGCCGAGAAGCTGGGCATAGCGAATCCCCGCGATGCACTGGGCTACCGCATGGTGGTGAAAAACTTTGAGCGCATCGCCGACCACTGCGAGAACATTGCACAGCTTTACCTGAGGCTCCTCGCGGAGGAGGGTGAGCTTGCAGACTGTGTGGCACTCGCAAAGCTCACATCACAGGCGTATCGGAAGGCCTCAAAGGCATTCTTTACCCTCGATATGCACCTTGCCCAGGAGGTTTTCTCACACCTCAAGGAGATAAGGGATCTCCAGGAGAAGATACTCAACCACCTTTTCCAGAGCAACATAAAGGCGGGCAGGGCCATGCTCCTGAAGGGGGTAATGGACAGCCTGAACCGAATCGCCAGTTACTCCAGCGACATCGCCGAAATAGCAATCAATGTGAGCGTCGAGGTGCCTGAGTGAGGGGTCTATCCCCCCACCGGCAGCATAAAATAAACGGTGGTACCCTTCCCGACCTCCGACTCCACCCAGATCTTCCCTCCGTGCGTCTCTATTATTCGCTTTGCCACCGCCAGACCGGTACCCGTGCCGCCATAGCGCCGCGTTGGGCTGGGGTCGAGCTGGGTCAGAGGTTTGAAAATTTCATCCAGTCTGTCCTCCGGAATACCTATTCCAGTATCGCTCACAGCTATCTTCACCCACTCCCCCTCCCTCGACACCCTGACCCTGGTCTCACCTCCGGTGCGATTGAACTTTATTGCATTGTCCAGTAGATTTAAAATCACACGCTTCAGCTTAATCGCATCAGCCACAATATCGCCATCATAAGCAAAATCAACCTCCATCCTCACATTCTTTTTCCTTGCCTCGCCCTCCTTCTCCTTAACTGCGCTGTTCACTATCTCAACGAGGCTGACACGCTTTTTATGCATCCCCAGGTCACCCCGCGAAATAGTCGCCACCTGCAGGAGGTCCTCCACAATGTCATTGAGCCTGTGAAGCGCTGCAATCGCCGACATTAGCTCATTCCTGCGCTCCTCATCATCATCCTCTATCGCCGCAAGTTCAATAAAACCCTTGGCTATGGTTATGGGCGTGCGGAGCTCATGGCTTACGTTGGCTATGATGTTGCTCTTTAGTTCGTCTATCTCCTTCAACTCCTCGTAGGCGCGTTCCAGTTTTTCCCGCGCTTCTTTAAGCTGGGTTATATCCACAAAGGATATCACCAGACCCTCGACTTCTCCCGAGTTGCCACGCATCGCTGAGAGGGAGAGCTGCACTGTTCTGCCTGAGGGGAGGGTGGTTTCCAGCGTCACCGGCTCTCTGCCCGCCTTGCTGCGGAGCAGTTCACCCACCTTCGCTTCAACCTGCGCTTCCCTGAAATGCTCCCATATCTTGGTCCCCATAATCTCCTTCTCGCTTTTCTCGAGGTACTCCATAGCACGCCTGTTAAAGAAGTTTACCTCACCATCGCTGCTGGTGGTGAGCACCGCCGCGGGCACTGTTTGCAGGATGCTCTTCATTTCCCTGAAGAATCCCTGAAGCTTCTTCCGGGACTCTTCAAGGGCCATCTCAGTGCGCCTACGCTCAACAGCGGCGGTTATTATGTTTGCAACCGACTGTAAGAAATCAACATCCACAGAGGTAAATCGTCTCCTCCGCCTGGAATGCACCCCCATTACCCCATAAATCTTATCCCTGTAAATCATGGGCACGCTCATACCAGAGACTATACCGTGCTCCCTGAGCAGCACAGGTGCCTTGAATCGCTTCTCACTGCCAAGGTCCTCAACTATAACAGGCTTGCGGATGTGCAGTGTGTAACCTGCCTGGGATTCACGCCCGGCACTTACAGTGGCTTTACCCACCAGCCCTTCAGGCCAGCCTACGCCTGCAACAAGACGAAGTCTGTCTCCCTCAAGCCAAAGGATTTTGCAGAACTCAGCTTCAAGTGCCCTTGCAACAAGCTCCACAGCCTCCTGCATCAGTGCCTTAATATCTGCCCCGCCCAGGAATAGCTCACCAATCCTCGCCACAACTGCATGCTGGGCAGACCTGACCTTTGCCGCCCTCTCAGCCTCCTTCTTTCTGTCTTTGTCCTCAATAGCCTTAAGCGCAAAGGCAAGCTCTTCGCCTACCCGCATGAGCAGTTCAATCTCCTCACTGGTAAACACCTCACTGCTATCAGAGTAAACATTGAGCGCACCGTACACGCGCTCACCGTAGACAAGAGGTACCGCCGCAGAGGAGATGTATCCCCTTTTCATAGCCTCCTCCCGCCAGGGTTTATAGCGCGGGTCCCTGGGGATATCCCTCATAATCTGTGGCTTTCTCGTCTTTATCGCCATACCCGTTGGTCCCCTCCCTGTCTCAGAGTCGTCGTAGGTTATGCGCACCTTCTCGAGATAGCCCTCCTCAACCCCAGCCTTCGCAACCGGCACAACCTCCTTGCTGTCCTCCTTGAGCAGGCCTATCCATACCATCTTGTATCCTCTAACCCTGTGAAGAGTTTCACATACTTTTTTAAAGATGGTGCTGGCATTCTCCTCACGAGCCATGACACGGCCTATTTCATTTATAGCCCTCAGCACATTGTTTAAATGCTCTATCTCCTTCTCGGTGCGTTTCTGCAGAGTTATATCTCTATTTATCTCTACTACTCCGATAATATCTCCACTCTCATCCCTCAGCGGAGTTGCAGAGAGCTCAGAGATCCATACCTCTCCCGAACCTTTTATGTGCTCATGGGTGAGGCCTCTTACCTCTCCCTTTTCCAGCACCTCTTTTATTGTACATGGCACATCTCTGCACGGCTCACTTTTTCCATGGCTAATCTCATAGCATTTACTGCCTACAAGCTCCTCCTTCTTACGTCCGAAAAGTTGCAGAGCGGCGGGGTTTGCCTCAACAATAGTGTGGTCGAGGTCAATGACGATTACCCCTTCACTCATGGCGTTGAACACATCCTCCAGAAGCTTATTCTTATCCGCTTTTGAGGACAGTTTTTTCAAATTCCTGCTTACCTCCACACAACCTTGTGACCACTTTTGAATCGCAAACTTTTATTTATTGGGGTATAATAAAAAATTTTCTAAAATAAAATTTATAAAATTTTTAACTCACATGCAATGCCCAGAAAAAGGCCTTATTTTCAAGGCGACAATTATTGCCGCGAGTTTTGGGATTCACAGAAGCATTCATCTAAAGTTCCTGTTAAATAGCAGGTTTGATCAGAAACTGAGTCAAACACGATAAGACAGCATCATTTCTGAAAAACTATTTAGGGCACGCATTCGCAGTTAAACTGCCTAATCCCCCTATTTTCCCTCTCCCACACTATTATGGACTGTTGTGGACATTCTCCGACGTGTTTGGCCCTTTACATCTTATCAAGCCACCTTGGTCTTGTAGGCAAATTATAGCTCAGCCGCCGCCAAGGTATTGGCGAGGTGATTTGAAATGGAAAAGAATAAAGTGGCAGTTGCTATCCTCGCGGGCTATGTCCTGCTTCTCAGCTACGCCTTTGCGATGGGTATGATGGGCACAGACGCACAGGAGCACACTCAGGAGAACCAGATGGGGCTCATAGATAGGCTCCTCGGCGGCTTCGCTGGAAGAGGCTTCGGTGGCTACGGCATGGGCATGGGGATGATGGGTGGCCATGGAATGGCCGGCGGCTATGGCGGCATGATGGGCACCGCTATGATGGGCGGTGGCTGCGGCGGCTTCTGGAGTGCACCCACAACAGGCGAGGAGATAACCCTGGAGCAGGCAGAGCAGGCGCTGACGGACTACCTCAGTTATATAGGTGATGACAACCTCGGCATAAGGGAGATAATGAAGTTCCAGTACAACTACTATGCCATAATTGAGGAGAAAGATACCGGCAAGGGGGCATTTGAGCTGCTTGTGGACAGGCGTAGTGGATTGGTTACGCCCGAGCCGGGACCCAATATGATGTGGAACCTCAAGTATGGGCATCACGGCTCTGGATATGCAGCGGAAAATAGGATAACCGGAGAAGAGGCTGTGGATATAGCCCAGCGCTACATCGCTGCGTTTGCTCCCGGCTGGCGGGCGGAGGAGCACCCGGATGAGTTCTATGGCTACTATACACTGCACACCCTCAATGCAGAGGGCAGGATAACGGGCATGCTGAGCGTCAACGGCTTCACAGGCGCGGTTTGGTTCCACAGCTGGCACGGCACCTATGAGGGCAATGGGCACGAGGAATAGCCCTTTTTGAGGTGATGCAGATGAGCGACAGGAATGTGCTTGTTATCGCTGGCATTGGGGTGCTCTTCCTTCTTCTGCTCCTCCCGGGCTCCGGGATGGGCGGTATGATGGGTGCAGGCATGGGTATAGGGGTGCTCTTCTGGGTAGCGGTGGCGGCGCTGCTCTACTACGCCCTCGCCGGCAGAGAGCACAGAGAAAAAGACGCGCTGGAGGTACTTAGGCAGAGATACGCGAGAGGCGAGATATCGCGTGAGGAGTACCTCAGGACAAAGGAGGACATAGGAGGTTGAGATGAGCAGGTATATCGCATATGCGGCCTTCGGGCTCCTCACCCTTCTGCTTCTCCTGACGTGGCACTATGAGAGCGGCTCAACCTCCGGGGTGTGCCGCGCATGGGGAAGCTTTCTCACAGGCTCTGCACCCTGGGGGGGAGGAAGTATGGAGCAGATGCACATGCACCACGCGCTTGGATATGGCTTCCAGGGCTTTGGCCTGGCTTTCTGGGCGCTGGTCATAGCTTTCCTCTATCTCCTGCTCGCAGGAGGAAAAAACAGGAGCAGCGCAATAAAGGAGCTTAACGCCAGATTTGCCCGTGGAGAGATAACACGAGAGGAGTACGAAGAGGCGAAGAGACTGCTGGAAGAGAAGTAAATACTGCTGCAATTTTACACTGTGTCAAATAAAAAGTATAAATAGTGTCAAGGTCCTCACACTTCCCATGGGTCTGAGCAGCTTCTTCTACGAATACTTTGTAAAGCCTCTTGAAACAGGCTCAGGTTACAACCCCTACAACACCCTGGCTTACGGACTCCTCCTGCTCCTGGGTGCATATGTGGTCCTGCGATTGTTGAGGTGGAAGGGCATTCGTCTTGATGAGGACCTCTTCAGGGCTCTTATACCCTTTGTGCTCCTCGGCGGCTTGATAAGGGCTCTGGAAGAGTTCGCAAGGGTAAGCGGCTCCGGCGTGCTGCCGCATAGCTTCCTGTTTCTTACGCCGGGGGTTTACTTTTTGGTGGTCTTCCTTGCCATGCTCTCCATTGCCGCAGGTCTTGTGCTGAGGGGGGAGAGATACCACCGTGTGGTCTCCTATTCCGGTGCGTTTCTGTGTGCTATCGCCTCTGTACTCTTCGTGTACGACGTATTTCTCGTGGCTTCTGAGAGGGCGGTGTCTCAGTTTTCCGGAGAAACCCTTAAGCTCCAGGTCAGGGTATTCGTGGGAATCCTCCTCTTCTCCATTGGGCTTGCTCTCCTCGCCATGCTCCCGCTGAGGCGGCTCAACATGGTTTCTCGTTTAAATGCCCTGATTGTGTGGGGCGTCTCCTTCGACGCCGCCTCGGTGAGCCTGGCATCCCTCTCCCTTGGTTATGGTGCAGAGCAGCCCCTTACTCAGGGCATGCTCTCTATGCATCCCTTAACCTACCCCCTCTTCAAGATGGGCCTCTACCTCCTGCTTCTCTACTTTGTGGAGAGGGACGTGCCCAGGGAGGAGGAAACCCACTGGCTCACAAAGCTTATCCTGCTGGTGCTCAGCCTGCCCATGGGCCTGCACAACTCGCTTCAGGTGCTTTTAGGGGTCTAGTAGGGCGATAGGTCCACCGCATCCAGGTAGCCCGCAATTGCCACAAGAATAAACACCAGCACTGCCGCCGCGAGAATGGCTCTGAAGACCAGCTCCATGTTCACCTCTGAGAGCACCCTGAGACTGCTCCCCTCCTGGTAAAATCCATTTTGGGCGATGATTTTGAGCATAAAGGTTGTGCCCACGATACTTGAGAGCAGGCCAAGCACCATGAAGAGAAGCTGGTACTCTGTCAGGAAGAGCGCCGCTGCAGAGATGCCGAGGAGGGGGAGCACATCGCTCACGTGGTGGGCGCAACACGCCACCATCGCAGCGCCGCTCATGCCTCCGCTCGCTGCCACGCCTGCGCCCGCGCGAGTCTTCCTGAGCTTTGAAACCGCCCTTATGTAGTGGTACAGCCCCATCTGCACGCCAAAACCTGCGCTCAGGGCGAGAATCCAGTACCACAGCCCTGCAAAAGAATCCAGGGCGTGCTCAAAGCTCTGCGCAAGGGCGAGAATGCCAAAGTAGAGGAGGAGAAGGGCAACGCCACCCGCAAAGCCGGCGATAGTCGCGCGAATCTTCAGCACGCTGAAGTTCCCGCTCTGCATCACCTCAGCTCCTTCAGGTCCCACCTGAAGGTCCTATTGCCCTGAATGCCATTTATTTCGAGCACAATGTACTCATCCTCCTGCGAAATCAGTTGGCTTCCGTCAGGCAGAGTGGCCGGCAGGGTCAGGTAGCCAGAGCGGTGGTGCCCCGACTCCTTCTCAGAAACCCAGGAGAAGCCCTCGCTTACCCCAACACCGCGGCTGTTCTTAAAGATGGAAAGCTCTTCAACCCGGTAGCCGGAGAGGTCAACTGAGTGGGTGTTGAGATATACCTTGAATACTATCTTTTCCCTCTCCTCAGGCATCAGCGGGTTGAGGTACGCCACGTCCACATCCACCGCTCCGAGGCTGCTCTTCCTTATCAGGTCCCCCTCACTGAGGGTTTTCCCGGGGTCAACTGAGGAGGCATCGCCACTGCTGGCGGAGGTACAGCCCGTGAGCATTGCAATTGCACCAATCATAAGAATCGCAAAGATTTTTCTCATTGCATCACCTCCTATGATAGTGGCAGCCTGGGGTGGATGAAATTTGCTCGTTAGACAGTATGTGAAGGGGATTCCAGAAAGTGCCCTATTTCAGCAGCTACTCCTGAAACCGTCCAGAACAGTACAAAGTGCAAATTCTGACTTCAGATTCATAGATTGTGCCCTCAACGCCCATACCCTGCAATACGAAGATGTCTTTACCCCATTTACTGTAGCAGCGTATTGAGATGCACATACTCCCACAACAAATTTAAATACCTTTAAGCCCTACTTCATCTGGATGCTTTTCTCTGAGATTGTCAGGCTTACGCCCGCCCAGAAAGATAGGCTGCTGCGCAGGGGCAGGGCAGACCTCAGCAAGGTGGAGGCGAAGGTAGCCAGGATTATCGACGAGGTCCGCTCCCAAGGCGATGCCGCGCTGCGCGAACTCACAAGACGCTTCGATGGCGTTGATGTGGAGGAGCTCAGGGTCAGCGAGGAAGAGATAAAAGAAGCACGGAGAAGGGTAGAGGGAAAGCTAATAGAGGCGCTGGAGCTTGCTAAGCAGAACATTGCCGAGTTTCATCAGCGCCAGCTCCGTGAGGAGTGGAAGTATGCCAGGGATGGCATCACCCTGGGGCAGATTTTCCGCGCCATAACCAGCGTGGGATGCTATGTGCCCGGAGGGCGAGCAAGCTATCCTTCGACGGTGCTGATGTGCGCCCTGCCGGCGAAGGTCGCCGGTGTGAGGCGAGTGGTTGTGACCACGCCGCCCATGAAGAGCGGTGAGGTTAATCCCCTCACCCTGGCAGCGTGTTCCATCGCGGGCGTGGATGAGGTGTACCGTGTGGGTGGGGCACAGGCGATAGCTGCCCTTGCCTACGGCACTGAGAGCATCGCACGCGTAGAGAAAATCATCGGCCCGGGGAATGTTTATGTAACTGCGGCGAAGCGCCTGGTGAGCGCAGAGGTTGCGATAGACATGCCCGCAGGGCCGAGTGAGGTGCTGATCATAGCCGACGACTCCGCTGATGCGTACTTCATAGCGCTGGACATGCTGGCGCAGGCGGAGCACGACCCTCTCGCGAGCAGTGTGCTCGTAACCACTTCGCTGGAGCTGGCAGGGCGGGTGAAAGAAATGCTGGAAGAGTTGAAGCCAGCACGCGCCGAGGCAAAGCAGGCGATTGAGGCAAATGGGGCAATACTGGTAGCGCGGGACATCGACGAAGCGGTTGAGTTTGCAAATATGTTTGCACCCGAGCACCTCCAGATAGTAATCCGTGACGACGAATCTGTGCTGCGCAGGATAAACAGTGCAGGCTCTGTCTTCCTGGGCAGCTACTCCCCTGTTGCGTGCGGTGACTATGCCAGCGGCACAAACCACGTCCTGCCCACCTCCGGCTATGCACGGGCTTATTCAGGACTCAACATCTATGATTTTATCAAGGTAATCTCCTTCCAGAGGCTGAGCAGGGAGGCACTTGAGAGGCTTGCAGAGGCCATAGTGCCCCTCGCAAGGGCGGAAGGGCTGGAGATGCATGCAAAGAGTGTAGAAGAAAGGTTAACGAGGCGAGAACATGATTGAGCGCATTTATTCCGGTGAGCTTTCTCCAGAGATGGATGGAGAAGAGGTGAACATCGCGGGCTGGGTGCATGAGAAGCGAAAGCTGGGCGGGCTGCTCTTTCTTATCGTGAGGGACCGCTCCGGGGTGGTGCAGGTAACCCTGCCCAAGAAGTTTGTTCCCAGAGACGTTTTTGAGACTGCAAAGGGTTTGAGCAGGGAGAGCGTCGTGGTTGTTAATGGGAAGCTTCAGGCAATGGAAAAGGCACCCGGCGGGGTTGAGATTATCCCTTCACAGATAAGGGTGCTCAGCAGCGCAGACTCACCCCTGCCGCTTGACCCCACCGGTAAGGTTCAGGCTAATCTGGACACCCGCCTCGACCACCGCGTGCTTGACCTGCGCAGACCAGAGGTGGTTGCAATTTTCAAGATACGCAGCCGTGCCCTGAAGGCTGCGAGGGAACACCTCCAGAAGCAGGGTTTCCTCGAGGTGCACACACCCCGGATAATCTCCACGGCCAGCGAGGGCGGGACAGAGCTCTTCCCGATAAGCTACTTTGAGAGGGAGGCATTCCTGGCGCAGAGCCCGCAGCTGTACAAGCAGATGCTCATGGGCTCAGGTTTGGACCGCGTGTTTGAGATTGCCACCTACTTCCGTGCGGAGGAGCACGACACCATATGGCATCTAAACGAGGTCACCGCCGTTGACTGTGAGCTCGCCTTTATCTCTGACTATGAGGATGTGCTCAGGGTTATTGAAGGGTTGATATGTGCCATGATACGCGCAGTTCGGCGGGAATGTCCTCAGGAGCTTGAGCTGCTTGGTGTGGAGCTAAAACAGCCGCCAGAGCGCTTCCCCAGGCTGGAGTATGCAGAGGTGCTCTCGCTGCTCGAGGAGGAGGCCAACCTCAAGCTCACCTTCGGCGAGGATTTGACCACCGAGGCTGAGAAGAAGCTGGGCGAGCTAATGCGCCAGCGGGGGCACGAGCTGTACTTTGTCACCCGCTTCCCCCTCGAGGCGAAGCCCTTCTACACCAGGCCTGACAGCGACGACCCCCGGCTGAGCGCCAGCTTCGACCTGGAGTTTAAGGGGAGGGAGATTATCTCCGGTTCCCAGCGTATCCATGAGTACCAGCTGCTGGAGGAGCGCATAAGGGCAAAGGGACTCCGCGTTGAGAACTTCTCCAGCTATCTGGAAGCCTTCAGGTACGGGATGCCTCCCCACGGGGGCTTCGGCATGGGAATAGAGCGCTTCCTCATGCTGCTCTTAGAGCTGCCCAATATCCGCGAAGCTGTGCTATTCCCCCGGGACAGACACCGCCTTGAACCGTAATACTGAATAGCTCAAATTTCCAAGGTTAACCCTGATATAAAAGGAAGGTGAAAGATTGAAATTTGTAAACCGCTATGCTGGCTATGTGGTTATTAACCCGCTCATGAGGGGTGGAATACTTCCTCAGGATGTGCAGGAGGAGCTGTGCAGAGACGGCTGGCTTGAGATTGGCTACAGCGTGTGCCACGACTGCATCGAGGGGAGAAGCAGCCTGATTACAAAGCCCCCTGTGAAAAAGTTTTTAAAGCAGGTGGCTCGCTTTTTCGGCGGCGACGAGGCGGAGCACACCTTCGGCTGCAGGGCGGCGCAGTATGTTGTGATGAAGACCATCGCCGACCACGTTAAGGAGGCTGAGCTCGAGCCGGTGATTATATCTGACCCGAACTCGCACTACACCACAAACATCGCTGCAGAGATGGTTGGCCTGCGTGTGGTTGAGCCGCCTCATACCGGCTATCCAGAGTACCGTGTTACTGTTGAAGCGTTCCAGGAGAAGATAGAGGAGGTGGGCAAACCTGCGCTGATTGTGGCTACGCATGCCGACCCCTACTTCGGCAACATTGAGCCCGTGGAGGAGCTGGGCAAGCTCTGCGAAGACCTGGATGTGCCCTTTCTGGTGAACGCTGCCTATACCGCGGGCGTTGCCCCGGTGGACATGAAGAAGATGCGCGCCGATTTTCTTACTGTGAGTGCCCACAAGAGCATGGCTTCTCTTGCACCGCTGGGCTTCGTGGTGACCACCTACGAGTGGAGCAAGAAGGCCTTTGCAACCTCCAGGTCAAAGGCGGAGTGGACAGGCAGGGTGTTTGGGAAGAAGCTGCCAAATCTGTTCGGGTGCAGCGTCGGTGGGATACCACTGATATCTGCAATGCTGAGCTTCGATTATGTTAAAGCGAGGGTAAAGCACTGGGAGGATGAGCTCAGGAATATCAACGACTTCGTTGACAAACTCGAGGATATAGGCGGGGGCGATATAATGCTCCTGGGAGAGCGCCCCAAGCGTCACCACCTGCTCCACCTGGAGACCCCGCTGTTCTGGGAGATCTCAAAGAAGCACAGGCGGAAGGGCTTCTTCCTGGCGGAGGAGATGCTGAAGCGCAGAATAGTCGGGCTGCACAAGGGGCTGAGCAAGCACATAAAACTGAGCGTCTACGGCTTGAGCGAGGAGGAGCGCGAGCGGGTTCTCGCTGCCTTTGAGGAGATTGCCGCACTTAGGGAGAAGCTGTAGGTGGCGGTTGAGACCTTAAACATCTTCAGAAGATTCAAAGTGAAGGCATTCTTTTAGACCTGGACCTGTGGGCTGGGTAAGGCACGTGCTATGCGCTGGGAGATGCCCTTTTTATCAATACCGGCTGCGATGAATGGGAGTTCTCTGTGAAGAGGTACCCCATACCATATTTTACATTTTGTAAATAATAAAAATTATTAGTTAGAATTAATTAAATTAATCTGTAGATTAAGCTGTGCGCAGTGTAAAATGTAAGAGGCGGGGATTATGCAACTGTCAAATGTGCTGGGGTGAACACTGCCCTACAGGAGAATTATGAAATGCTGAAAAGAGCTCTGAAGGTGGTTGCTGAGCTCCATCTCAGGCACCCGCTGACAGTCCTGCTCGTGGCTCTGCTGATAACCGGCATAGCCCTTAACGGCATCACGAAAGTCAGAGTGGAGACCAACATGGAGAAGTGGATGCCACAGGACATGCCAGCTATAGAGACCACCAAACTCATCCGCTCCATCTTCGGTACCGGCGAAATGGAGATGGTACTGGTGGGACTGGACAGAGACTATACCGCTGAAAATGCTGTCTACGACATAAGGGACCCGAGGGTATGGAGTGCTATAGCACAGCTCGAGAACCAGCTGGTAAAGGAGAGGAATGTGTATGGGGTCTCCAGCGCTCTGAGCGGAATAATGCGCTACAACGGCGGCGAAATTCCCTCAACCCCTGAGCAGATGCAGGTGCTGCTCGACGAACACCCTGAGCTGAAAGAGTATTTTGCCAGAGACTTCTCCTCAACCATCATCATTTTTACCACTGATATAGGGTACGATGAAAAGAGCGCTGAGGAGCTGATAAAGCGAGTTGAGGAGGACATAGCAGGCTCGTCCTTCCCAGGCGGTGTAAAGGCACGCATAACAGGAATGCCATCATTTGTCCGCGACTGGTTTGTGATACTGAGCAACGACACAAAAAGGACCGCACCCATCTCGCTGTTCATAGTACTTGTCGCACTGATAGCCATCTACGCGTCTGTGCGCTGGGGTCTGGTGGCCATCTCTCCTCTAATATTTGGAATGATCTGGACGGGTGGGGCAATGGGCTACCTGGGCATCCCTCTGAACATGGTGACGAGCGCCTTCGGCTCGCTTCTCGTTGGCATCGCCACAGCGGATGCGATTCACTTCGTTGACAGATACAGGGAGGAGAAGGAGGCTGGCAACACCCACGAGGACTCGCTGAAAATCAGTGTAATGAACGTTGGACCTCCCATTATCGCCACGTCTGTGACAACCATAGGAGGATTCGGCGCCTTACTCTTTGGCACCATCCCTATGAATACACAGTTCGGTGCGGTTCTGGTACTTGGCATTCTGTTCGCCCTCATAGCATCGCTGTTCATGCTCCCCTCTCTGCTTTACCTCCTCGATGAAAGGTCACATAAGCAGATCACAAAAAAGACAGGATTGTGGGCTGGGCCGAGAAATGCACTGCGTAAAGCAGGAGAATTCGAGGCGGCGTATCCGCTGGCGGTGCTCTCAGGCGTCCTCCTGTTCACCATCATCTCCATCCCCGGTATTGCTAGTATCAATGTTGTGCTCAACTACGAGAAGATGCTACCCAGCACCCTTGAGACCATTCAGACGATGCACACTGTGCAGGATAGGTATGGTGGCAGCGATATGGTACAGATCCTGCTGGAGGCAGAGGATGTGAGAGAGCCCTCGCTGATAAGGGCGATGGATGTCGTCGAAAATCGCCTGAAAAAGGAGGAGGGCGTAACAGACGTATCGAGCTTGGCAGGGGTTGTGATGGATCGCTACGGATACCTGCCCTCCAGCATGGCAGCTATAAAGAAGGTAGTGGACAGCGACCCCAGGGCAAGGGCGCTGGTAAGCAGGGACTATAAATTTGCCCTGATAAACGTGAGGGTAAACATACCCTATGAACCCGCCGTGGAGATGGACCTCATCAAGAGGGTAAGAGAGAGTATCGAGGATGCGGGTCTTGAGGCCAGGCTGAGCGGGATGATAGCTCTGGACGTCGATTCCTATGCAGTTTTCGGCAATGACCTGGGCATCATAGGCTTAGCGGGCATTGTGCTGGTGCTGTCCGCTGTTATGCTCTACTTCAGGTCGATAACCAGGGGGCTGCTGGTACTGGTGCCTGTGGTTCTGGCTATAACCTGGACGAGTGGCTGGATGGGATACCTGGGCATCCCCTTCTCCTTTATCTCCGTCGGCTTAATACCCATCCTCTTCGGTCTGGGCGTTGACTACGGTATTCATATAATCAACAGGTACGAGGAGGAAATGAGCAAAGGAAAGAGTGCCATAGAGGCGCTGCTGGAATCTGTGTCCACTGTTGGACTGGGATTAATCATAGTGACGTTCACAACAGTCGCCGGATTTCTGGGGCTCCTAGCCTCTGCTCTACCATCAACGCAGCAGATGGGCCAAGCCTTGGCCCTTGGCATCTTCTTCAGCCTGCTTGCGGCCTTCTCAACAGTCCCTCCGGCATTAATTTTAAAAGAAAATCTCAAAGGGAGGTAAACACATGAAAAGAATGCATTACGGACCAAGAATTTTACTTCTGCTATCCATGATGCTGGCGGTTCCTGCCGTGGCAGGTATTGAGGCTGACTTCTATGCCGTCAGCATAGCACCGACACAGGTAGAGCCCGGAGAGACCGCCATCCTGAACATTACCCTGAAAAATTTAGCTCCGACCTATGCCGTCTATTTAAAGGCAAGTCTGGACCCGGACGACACATCACCGGTGGACGCCATAGGTGCCCTGCGAGTATGGCTGAACCGGGTGGAGAGCGCCCAGGAGAGCCCCCGATACTTTGGGGTTGTTCTTAGAGGCGATGAGGTCACCCTTTCCTATCCGATCCACGTAAAGCTTAACACACCTGAGGGTGTGTACAAGACACCACTGAAGCTGGTATGGCAGAACAATCTCATGGAAGAAAAGACGCAGACCATCCTGCTGGGAATCCTGGTGAAGGGTGGTATATCCCTGGGTGTGGCCAGCGTCGACACAGACCCCGCTAAAATCAGGAGCGGCGACGACAACGTCAAAATCGTGGTGAAGGTACACAACTCCGGCGAAGCTGTGGCCAAAAACGTAAGGGCGAGGCTTATAACAGATGGGCCATTCAAACCCTCTTATTCCAACAAGAACCTCGCCTATCTCGGCAGGCTTGATGCCGGCACTGAGCAGACCGCCACGTTCTACCTGGACGTCGAAGAGACAGCCAGGCCCGGAAATTATGTTCTTCCTCTGCTGTTAAGCTATGAGGACCTCCGAAACAACAGGTTCGAGGTTCAGGAAGAGGTGAACATAATAGTCGAGCCAAAACCCTACTTTGATGTGGTCGGCACAAAGCTAGTTCCCGAGTTACCGAAGCCCGGAGAGCGTGCCCTGCTCTACCTCGACATAAAGAACATTGGCCATGAAAACGGCGAGTCAGTGGACGTGCGGGTTGTTAGAGAGGCTGGACAGCCCTTTTCCTTTGACATAAGAAGCGATTTCATAGGCACCCTGAAACCTGGGGAAACCGGAACAGCAGCACTCGAGTTTGACATCGACAAGGATGCGATACCCAAGGAGTACCTGCTGAGGCTTATTGTCAGGGCCACGGGAGACACAGAAAAGGGCGACACCAACATCTACACCCAGGAATTAAAGGCCCCGGTTAGTGTAGGAAAGGGTGGCAAATCGAGCAACAGCCTCAGATATGCGGCTTTACTTGCTGGCATCGCAGTTGCAGCGGGACTTCTGTACAGACGGCGGAAGCAGAGCACCTCCTGAAGGAGGCTTCAGCACGGTCAGACAAATCTGTTGTAAATCCTCCCGAATAGATATCCGTATACAAACCCAACCACAGCGGCTTCAAATATCCCTGCAATTATCCCTACGATGCTCAGCGAGAAAAACACATGCCACTGCTGCATCATCTGCACGCCCGTGGTGTATATCCCCAGCCTTCCGAGTACGCCGAGCAAAAGCATTGTCGCCCCGGAAAGAATTGCCGCAGCATAACCCAGCGCAGGTGCATTAAGTCTTTCACCCATTTTTATTCACCTCCATCAACGTGTTAACATAAACCCCAGCGGGGCTGATAAACGTCCCGCATAGTTTAAATCTTCCTCAAAATATGCCTTTAAGAGGCGTTGCGCAATATCTCCGCCAGAGTCGACCTTCTCTATCACCCTGTTGAAGGCCCAGTCGGGGGCATTGTATGCAATCTTCTGGATAGATAGCAGGGTATCATAGAACTTCTTTGATTTAAGCACCTCATGTCTGTAAATTTCCAGAGCCTTGGTGTGCTCAAGCTCCCCCCTCTGGACCTTTGAAATAAGACCCCCGAGCATCTCGGCGTAGATGAAGGCCTTTCTTATACCCTCCGCCGTCCCTGGCAGAACCTGCCCTGCTGCGTCCCCAACAACAAATATGTCCTTCACCACAGGGTCCCTCATGCCCAGACATGGAATAATTCCACCGTGGTGCCCAGAATGCCATCGCCTGAGACCAAGGAAGTCTAAAAATCTTCTGTTCAAGTCAACAAGATTGACCTTCTTGAGACTCCCCACGCCTATCCTCGACATGCCATCCGCCAGAGGAAAGACCCATGCATAACCTCCGGGAATTAATCTGCTTCCAAAGTATATGTGGATGGAATCTGCATCGTACTCGGCAACTGTTTCAAGGCCGGCGACTTTATGGGTCATGCTGGCATAGCCCTGCCTGAGACGCGAAGCTACCGCGGCACGCCAGCCGCTGGCGTCGACGATGAGCCTTGAAGAGTATGCATCACGACCGCACTGCACTTTTTTCAGGTCTCCGGCTTCCACGCCCGTAACCTCTGAGCCGGTTTTTATCTCGGCATTCCGCAGGTGCTCCGAGACCGAGGTGCAGAAGGTTCTGTAGTCTATGGTGCAGTAGGGCATCGGGAGGTCGATTGCAATCTCCCTCCCACCAGGGGAATGGAGGGTTATGGTGTCAAGCCTTCTGAGGATGCTCTTCTCAGCGCCCAGTCTCTTAACCCACTCCAGAGGAGCCCCGCAGGTTGACCTCTGCCTTGCTCCCACCTCTTCCTCTCTTTCAAGAATCAGCAGATTTTCAGCCTCAGTAAAGTATGCCGTTGCAAGACCCGCAAAACTCCCGCCCACAATTATGGCATCATATTCTTCCATGCATATCTTTTCATAATGAGCGTATATGGTCTTTTCGTGTTCCAAAATGAAAGTTTTTGCCGAGGACAGTTAGCACATCGTCATGCCTCTATCCTTAAATCCATTCACACTTCTCCTCAGGGCAAGATAGAGGGGCAGGGGCATGAGCACAAACAGGGCAAGGGGGACAGGCTCAAAAGCCCCGCCCAGGGAGAGGCTGGTCACCGCACTGAGGGGTGAGATGGTGCTGAACTGCATCCCTGCCAGAAAGAGGTTCATCAGTATCAGGGAGTAGAGGAAGTGGGCTGTGGCCCTTTTCCTGTAGCTCAGCACCAGCAGGCTTGCTGATATTATTAAAACAAGGGCGACGCTGAGGGTGAAGAGAAGGATTAAAGGCTCGCGCTCTACCGCAATGCCATTTGCCTCAAGCAGCCTAATCCACAGAAAGGACTGAAGGGGCACTATGGAGAGGCATACGAGAATTTTGGCATTTACAACCTGAAGCAAGCTTAAGGGTGAAGACAGGAGAATTTCCATGGTTTTTTTCTCCATCTCCTCTGTAAGCAGGTCTATAATCAGCCCCCCTGCAATGAAGGCAGGGGCGAGTAGGAGCAGGGGTATGAGTATCCCATATATGAATTCAAAATAGCTGGATTTAACCCTGGTCTCCTTCACCCTGAACTCATATCCCAGCACTTCCCTGAGTTCTCCGGGCAGGTATTCAATCACCCTGCTGCGGAGGGTCTCCTCGTACCTCTCAAGGGGCTCCTTCAGATATGAAGCTATAAGCGTGGCCTTGATGTCATTCTTCGGGAGATAGAGGTCTATCTTGACAATGGACCCTCTGGAGACCACAAGCACACCGTCCACCTCATATTCATAGAAGGAGTTCAGCGCCCTGGAAAAGTCTTTGAAGAACAACAGGTTGAACTTTCCCTCCTGCCTGAGGAGATTTACCAGCTCCGGGTCCGCAGAGACCACCGCCAGATTGACCTTCTCTGTACCATAGGTGCTCAGAGTTTCGGGGGAAACATAGCTCATAACGCCCACTATCAAAAAGGCAGAGAAGGAGGCTATTAAAAGCTGAATCAACACCGTCAGAATCAGGGTCTTCTCTTTTATCAGACTCCTGAACTCCTTCTTCGCAAGGATAAACTCCTTCACTGTATCCCCCCTACCACACTGTAATTGTAGAGAAGGTGCGCCGCACTTACAAGGAAAAGAACGAGCAGAAAATTCCTGTTAACCCTCCCCCGGCTCCACACCAGGCCCAGGGCACTGGCAGAGGTCAGCATCACATGCAGCATAAGAGTTCTGAACAGATACCCTCCGAGGAAAATAACAGAGCCAAACAGCGAGTTGTAAATCTGGGACAGAGTTACCAGGGCAATCAGCTTCTCTCCGATAAAGAAGCCCAAACCGCAGAGGGCGCCGAGAAGCACCGTCCTGCCGGGGCTGAGTTTTGAGTACCTCACAACCCCAACCACAAAGGCTATCTTAATGGCCTCCTCTGAGAATGCGGAGAGGGTTATCATCAGATTGAGGGAATAGGGGAAGGGGACCTGAAACAGGGCCACTATGAATATCAGCTCGAGCATGTATGCCACTATTGCCGCCATGATTCCGAAGACCACACCGCATGCAAGCCTTCCTTCAAATCTCTCCCACATTATGTTAATTCCGTAGAAGATCTTATGGGTTATGCTCTTCTGAGAAAACAGCACCTCTTCTCGGAACATAAGGGCGCCAATGAAAAAGAGGACTGCACTTATCGCAAACAGAGGAAAGGTTGTAAAGATATATTGAGAAACCCCCACATTTCCTCCCTCCAGCACACTTACTATCATTGAAACTGGAGAGATGTTGCTTACTGTGTGTATGTCCACAAACATCGCAGGGAAAAACAGAAAGGAGAAAAATATTACAGAAATGAAGATTATAATAAAGGAATTCTCCTTATAACTCCTGCTCAGAAGGGAGGCTAAAAAGGACAAAGACAGGAAGAAAAGGATGACTGGAATCAACACGAGAATTATCTCTGCCTCCACCCTCTTAATTAAAATCAGGGCAACTGCCGTTGCGCTGCCCAGTGCCAGAAGGAAATGCACAAGGGTCTTGCCAGCCACCACCTCCTCTCCTCTCAAAGGGGACGTCAGAAGTAGCTCAGCACGACGGTTGGTTCTCTCCTCCAGCATACTGGAGGAATAGAACTGGGAGAAGAGGTATATGGGAAAGGCAAGCAGAAAAGTTAAAAGCACCGACCTAAAAGGGAGTGGAGGCGAGAAGATGGCAGGCAGGGTTATACGGGATTCCTCCTGACTTATACCCTTCGTGTCAGCTGCACTCCCTCTATACCTCTCAACCAGATTCACAACTTCAGAGTTGCTCAGAGAACTGGGTTTGAGGCTCACCTCCCCTTCCTGGAGGCCCTTCTTAACAGGAGCCTCCTCCACCCCGCGCTCCTCATTAAATGCAGATGTAAAGTACTGGAACTCTTCAGCCCGCTTTAAGTAGTGGGGCTGAATCCAGAGCGGAAAGGCGTACTTAACATTCTCCTCATCCACCACCCAGAGGGCCATGCTCCTGTACACCCTCAGTGCCTGAGACAGGGCATCCAGGGCCGCAAGGGATTTTTCAGAGTCGGTGTAGATAACCCTCGTCCCCTCTCCCGAGACAACGACGAGGAGGTCCAGACCTCCTGTTCCAAGCAAATCCAGCCCCTCCTCCTCATCCACATAAAACAGCCTGAACCTCCTGTCATACTCAAGGGCAGAGTTTATTATCCTGTCCTCACCAGAGATTCCTGCAGAATACAGCACCTGTCCCGAGGATTGCATGCCCACAGAGAATAAAAACAGAGCTGTAAAAGAGGCAAAAAGGAATAAGGTAAGGAGCGTGACATTAAGATTGAATTTTGGTTTCGAGCGTTTGATTTCCCACTTTGATATGACCAGAATATTTTTAAAATTCATTTTTTATCATTCTATCACGGGATTTCTTAACTTTTTTGTTTCGGCGGCTGAAAAATAATACTTAAGTAATCTGTCCTGGACATTAGAGACGATGATAAAAGTTGAGAATGTATCAAAAAAATATAGAGATTTTAGAGCTGTGGACAACATCTCATTTAAAATTGATAAAGGCGAGATTTTCGGGGTGGTGGGTCCAAATGGTGCCGGAAAAACATCGGTTATTAAAATGATTGTGGGCCTGATAGAACCATCGCAGGGTGATATCTGGATTTCTGACTACAGTATCAGAAACCAGCCAGAAGAGGCAAAAAGGATAATAGGGTATCTGCCGGAGGAGACTCCTGTATATGAGGACATGACAGCTGAAGAATACTTGAGCTTCTTTGGGGAGATTTATGGAATAGAAAAGCAAAAAATAAAGGAAACAGCTGATTCCATCCTGGATGACCTGAACCTCAAGCACAGAAACAGGAAGCTGGGCGAAATGTCAAAGGGTATGAGGCGCAAAGTTGCAATTGCCCGCTCCCTGATAAACAACCCGGAGGTTCTGGTTTACGATGAACCAACCTCCGGCCTGGACCCAATAACCTCCAACTACGTAATGGAGTACATCAGGAGCCTGAGGGGCGAGAAAACCATACTTCTGACCACCCACAACCTGTACCAGGCAGAGAAAATCTGCGACAGGGTGCTGATACTGAAGGATGGCAGGAAGGTTGCCATGGGGCCTGTGGAAGACGTCAAGCAGAGGTTTGGGGGTATTAGATATGCACTCTGGTTTAAACTGGATAATGTAGAAGAAATCGGATTGCCGGTGGAAAACAGAAATGGTTTTAAGGTTGCCTTCAGTTCCAATATGGATGAAATCAATTATCTGGCAAAAGAGGTGTTTCGCAGGGGAGGGGATGTTGTAAGGATAGAACATCAAACCTTAGACCTCGAAGAGGTTTTCCTGAGGGCGATTACCCAAAATTATAAATATTCTCCTTTTACTTAGGATGCTATGGAATAACATGGCAGAGGAGGTGCCGAGGTTGAATAATGTGAGCAGAATATTGATACCGCTTTTGCTTCTGGTGCTCATCGCCGGATGCGCCCAGAAGCCTGCGGAGGAGGGGGCACCAAAGGCTGAAGCTCAGGCTCCAGAAGCGATACTAATCGGCCTGGTGGCGCCGTTAACCGGCCCGGCGAGCACCACAGGCAATGACATGCTGGAGGCGGCTGAGCTTGCGGTGGAGGAGATAAACGCCCAGGGTGGAGTTTATGTGAAGGAGTACGACAGAAAGCTCCCGCTAAAGCTCTACAAGGGCGACACAGAAACCTCGACAGAGGGCGGCGTTAAGGCGGTTACAAAGCTTATAACCGAGGACAGGGTGCACGTGCTTGTGGGCGGCTTCTCGAGCAGCATAACCTACGCTGACCAGGTGGTTGCAGCAGAGCACGGGATGCCCTTCATAATTACAGGAGCAAGCTCACCTGTCATCACGCGCAGAACAGACATCGACACCTCAACCTTCTTCCACCACTGCCCGACCACCGACGACTACTCAGAGGCAACGATGCTCTTCGTGGACCAGGTTATAAGGCCAGCGATAAACGCCAAATTCGGCTTCAGCGAGGACCGCAAGCTTCGTCTTGCAATGGTATACCAGGAGGGTAAGTACGGCGAGGGTGTCCTCGAGGGTGTGAAAAAGGCGATTGAAAAGCACAACCTGAAGATAACCCTCGTTTCGGAGGAGAAGTTCAAGCGCGGAGAGAGCGACTTCCGCACAGTACTGACGGCGGTCAAAGCCGCTAAGCCGGATGTGGTTTACCCCGCAACCTTCCTGAATGAGCAGGTACCTCTGGTTACGCAGGGCAGGCGTGATGTGGGCCTGAACACCATCTACCTCGCTGTGGAAGCCACAGATGACCCCGACTACTACAAGGACGTGGGCGAGTGGGGCGACTACTCCATACAGGAGAGCAGGTTCTCACCCTACACCACGCCGCCTACACCGGTAGGCGAGAGGGCAAAGCGCTTCAAGGAGGCCTTCCACGCCAAGTACGGCGATTACCCGAGCATGATGGGCGCCTCGACCTATGAGGGTATATACATCGCAGCAAAGGCGATAGAGACGGCAGGCAGCCTGGACAAGGCGAAGATTGTGACTGCCCTCAACGAGCTTGAGATGCCTGAGCTGGTTGAGCCGATGAAGGGTGGCAAGATAGCCTTCAGCCAGGACTACCGTGAGAGCAAGTTCCAGCTGTACATGCAGCAGCTGCGCTTTGACCCGAAAATAGGCGAGCCCAGGCCCAGGATAGTCTGGCCCGACAGCCTGAAGGAGGCGGACTTCGAACTTCCAGAGTGGTATGAACCGGGGGCGCCCTAGGGCGGCCTCTTTTTTTTCTTTTTTAGGATGATAACTTTTGGACAATAGGGTGGAGGTGGATAGATGAAGATAACTTGGCAGGGACATGCATGTTTTGAACTCTCCGGCAGCAGGCGTGTGCTTATCGACCCCTTCATTACAGGCAACCCCCTTGCAAAGGTTAAACCAGAGGAGCTCTCGCCTGATGTGTTGCTTATTACCCACGGACACGAGGACCACATGGGCGATGCGGTGGAGATTGCCAAGCAGACAAAGCCCAAGATTGCTGTTATCCACGAGATAGCCGTGTTCTTTGAGGAGCAGGGAATCGAGGCAGAGGGGATGAACATCTACGGCTCTGTGGATTTGGACGGGGTTAAGGTTACCCTGGTACCAGCGCTGCACTCCAGCAGCTACGCAGGGCGGTACATGGGCGATGCAGGGGGCTACGTGGTTGAGCTAGACGGCATTAAGGTGTACCACGCGGGTGATACTGGTATCTTTGGGGACATGCGCCTGATAGGCGAGCTCTTTTCGCCGGATGTAATGCTCGTGCCCATCGGTGACAGGTACACCATGAAACCGCGCATCGCAGCTCGTGCAGTGGAGCTGGTTTCGCCTAAGCTTGCGATACCAATGCACTTCGCCACATTCCCTGTGCTTGTGAGCAGTGCACAGGAGTTCAGGCGCCTGGTGGAGGAGGGTGGCAAAACTGAGGTTGTGGTGCTGGAGCCGGGGGAGAGTTACAAGGTATAACCCCTTTCTTAATACCATCCCAGTATAGGGTAAAGTAGGTATATGATTCAAAAACATCTGCTATCTGCGATTTTGGTATCAGCCCTCTTAATCAGCGGCTGTGTCCAACAGCAGGAAATTGAAAAACCTCCCGAACCACAGCAACCAGCTCAGATCGAAAAAGAAATCATTCCCCCAGAATCACGGGTTCAATCTGAGCTGCCCTCTTCTCCGCCTCCACCGCCGCCGGAATCACAAATTCCACCGGAGCCAGAAAAACCTGCTCGGCCAAAATGGACAGCGGGGGGTATAGCTATTGCTGGAAGCTATGCTGACGCCGAGGTGGTCAAAGTGGGGGAAAATAGGTACCGGATGTATTTTGGGGGCGGGGGTTTTGAGAAAGGTGGTGAGGCAGAAATTTTTTCGGCAACCTCCTCTGATGGAATTAACTGGAAAATGGAGGCTGGAGTAAGAATCAGGTCAGCCGTTTTCCCCGACGTGGTGAGGCTTCCCGATGGAAGATGGAGGATGTATTTTCAAAAGGGCGGCGTTATAAGAAGTGCAATTTCTAAGGACGGCCTTACCTGGCAGGAGGAAGCGGGAATCAGAATAGGTCGGGGAGGACACGATAATCTGGACGACTATGGAATAGGGGCATCGACGACCATAAGACTTAAGGATGGAAGCTATCTGATGGTTTACAGAACTGAGAAGCGCCAGAAGTTTTGCGAACATTCACCAAATCCTTCCAGTTTCTTTTTATTTTATGCCGTCTCTAAAGACGGTATAAATTTCAAAAAGAAGGGGATAGTCCTCGATTCCCGCAATGACGTTTTCTGCGACCTTTTAGACGGGCCTGAGCTTGTCCTCTGGGACGACGGGAGGCTGCACCTGTTTTTCTGGTCTCACAGGGGCGTGTATGAATCGATTTTTGAAGGCGATATATTCTCAGAACCAAAATTGGTTTTTCCCAGAGCACCTGGGGAACACCCCCCGGCAGACCCCACCCTGATTAAAATCAACGATAAATGGTTTATGTATTACGGCCAGTACCAGAAGGGAATATTTTTTGCCACTTACGGCGGGGCAACTAAACCGCCCTCCTCTCAACCTGTCTCCCGCTGGACCAAGGAGGAG
The DNA here is from genome assembly GCF_054014795.1 of Candidatus Pyrohabitans sp. Lineage (NCBI taxonomy): Archaea > Methanobacteriati > Candidatus Hydrothermarchaeota > Candidatus Pyrohabitans > Candidatus Pyrohabitans sp. The sequence goes on from NZ_JBPMGE010000064.1 coordinate 37,683, forward strand.
GGAATTCGCGTCGAGGGCGGCGTACCCTACATCGTCGCCAGACCGGAGGGTGGCTACAGGCTTTATTACTGCAGGGCTGAAGGAATCTTCAGCGCTGTTTCAGAAGACGGGTTAACCTTTACCGAGGAGCCAGGGGTTCGGATAATGGGAGGGTGCGACCCCACCCTTGTAGAGCTGGAAGACGGCAGATATAGAATGTACTACAAAGTGGAGTTGGATATGGATACCCATGTGATTCATAGTGCTGTCTCAACCGATGGGCTGACCTGGGTTAAAGAGGGTTTGCGATTTCAAAATATGGGCGCCCCCTGTCATGGCTGGACCAGCGTCCCTGATGCCGTGCGTCTGCCGGATGGAAGGGTGAGGATATATTTTGTGTGTGATAAGATGCTAAATGCGGTGGCCAGCATAATCTCCCGTGATGGTCTAAATTTCACTCTGGAAGATGGGTTACGTCTCGAACGGGCAGTAGACCCCAATGTAATTAGATTGCCTGATGGCAGCTACCGAATGTTTTATGCCACGGCCCCTGAAGGTCAGCCGGTGGTGCCTCCGAACCGTATCTACACGGCCCGTTCCGAGGATGGCTTGTCCTGGACTGTGGAGGGTGAGATACTGCGTGCCGGAGGTCCCTATGATCCAGAGATGGTCGTGGACCCGAGCGTTATTGCCCTGCCCTCAGGTAAATACAGGCTTTACTATGGAGGTGGTGGTCCTGTAACTCTCAGCGCCATCTCGCCTTTGAATGATCAGTGACTTACACTCCCGGGAATGCCAGGCAGGAGAATCTTCTGTCGTGGTTTTGTCATCTTGAAAAGGCTTTGTTCTGCTACTTTTTCACTTTGCCAACAAAAAGATAATTAAATATCATTAAATATTTTTAAAAGAAAGGAGAATACTTCATGCTAAAAACCAGGAAGATACTCACAATTGCTGCAATTGGGGCTGTGGTTTTATTTGCCTACTATGCCACCAGCGCAACGCCTGTGATAAGCGACCAGAATTACACCTATATCGCTGAGCTGAAGTGGTACAACACATACGACGTGGGAGCTAAGGCAGCGGTGGAGGCAGAGAAGCCCATGATGGTATACTTCTGGACCATATGGTGCGTGTACTGCGAGAAGTATCACAAAGATGTGTTCTCCAGGGAGGACATAAGGAAGATTCTCTCCGAAGATTTCGTGAGAATTGCAATAGACATGGATGTGAACAAGGAGGATACGCGAAGATTCAATGTGCAGGCACCGCCGCATGTAATTTTCATGACCTCTGATGGAGAGGTAATAACCCGCGTCCCCGGCTACATGCCCGCGGACGAGTTTAAAAAAGTTTTACTCAACGTTAAGGCCTCCGTAGGAGGAGCGCAGTAATGAACCTGGGCGATGTGCTTCTTGGCGTGGCGCTCCTCACAGGCTCAGCCACTGCTGCACTGCTGGTGCTGCCCTATAAAGAGAAGCTGGAGAGGCTGAAGAGGACAACCCTGGTGCTCTTCGCAACCTCCCTCACAGCCGCCTTTTTCCTTCTCCTCTACTACTTCGCAGTAAGCGACTTCAGCTTAGCCTACGTCTGGAAGTTCAGCAGCAGTAGCTATCCCCTCTACTACAAGCTTTCAGGTACACTGGCAGGGCAGGAGGGCACACTCCTCTTCTGGGCCATGCTGATAGTGCTCAGCGCCCTGTGGCTGGAGCGTGGAGAGGAGAGAAAGCTCTCTTTCGTGAGGCACACGCAGCTAATCGTCGTAGTCCTGGGGCTCTACTTCACCTTTCTCACCTTCCTGCAGTCGCCCTTTATAACAATCTATGAGGCCTTTTCGGGCATCACACCTGGCTACATGCCTGAGGACGGCAATGGTCTAAACCCCCTCCTGCTCGACCCCTGGATGGCCACCCATCCCTTTACCACCTTCCTGGGCTATGCGGGCACAACGATACCCTTCGCCGGGGCACTGGTTTACCTGTTCACCACCGGCAGGGCGCGGGGCGTAGAGGGCTCCGCCCAGAGGCTGTGGGTTACCAAGGGGCTGCAGTGGCTGCGCATCGCCTGGCTGTTCTCCACAATATCAATGGCATTCGGCGGGATATGGGCATACAAGACCCTGGGCTGGGGCGGCTTCTGGGCCTGGGACCCTGTGGAAACTGCGATGCTTCTGCCCTGGCTAATGCTCACCGCAGCGATGCATGTTGCCCTGGAGCACAGACGGGACAAGACAAAGTACAACGTGCTGGCACCGCTGCTGGTTGCCTTTTCCTTCTCCCTGGTGGTGTATGCCACCGCCGTAACGCGCAGCGGAATCTTCGAGAGCGTCCACGCCTTCATCGCGGGCGATGTGGGTAAGTACATAATGCTTCTGGTGGGTATCTCCTTTGTTGCGCCTCTCCTGCTGGGGCTCTGGAAGTACACCCGCGTAGGGAGGAGGGAAGAGGGGGATCAGATTATAAACAGGACAAACATATTCTATGCCGCCATCCTGGTCTTTCTCATAATGAGCTTCATCTCCTTTTATGGGATAACCTTTCCGCCCCTGATGAAGCAGATAACAACACAGAAATACGCCATAACAAAGCAGTTCTTCAACCTCTGGCTCTACCCCTTCTTCCTGATTCTCCTTCTGCTTATAGGTCTGGGGCTGCACTACCGCGCTGACAGAAAAAAGGAGGTGCTCCAGGGCTTTCTTGTCTTCGCCATACTAACCCTGGTGGCGGTGTTCATAAAGCCCAGCGAGGACTACAACATCGTCGACTACACCTCCTTCATCTCTGCCTCAAAGCCGCTGCTATACTCAACCATAGGTGAAATCTCATCGCTGAGCGTGATTCCACCTGTCTTCTACATCCTCTATGCCTCCGTGGAGAGGCTGCGCCGCTTCACCTCTTCTCCGATGCAGAGAAAACTGAGAGAGGCAGGGGTTGTTGCAATCCACATTGGGGTTGCCCTTATCGCAATAGGTGCAGTATTCTCCTCCATTTTCACCAGTGAATTCTCTGTAACCCTTAACAAGAACCGCATAGGGGAGGAGAAGGTTCTAGCTCAGGCGGTATTCCATGAGGGCTTCGGCAGGCTTGGCACCTGGGGTGTGCATCAGGGCGAGGTCATGAGCGACTACAGGATAAAGCTCCTCGACTACCGCGAATACATCGACTACGGCAGCGCCTCCGGGTCTGGCTCAGGTTACGGTATGAGCATAGCTGAGTTCCGTGCTTCCATTGCGAAAGGTGATATCCGGGAGGAGTATGCGGTCAGGGGCACCGCTGGCAGGGTGCTCAGAACAGAGCATGCCGCATTCATAAAGCTGACCGACAGCAGCGGTGAACTTTGGGTGGCAGCCGACCCGAGCCTCAAGATACCTGCGGGCATGGAGACAGTAGTCGTGGGCATGCCCCTCCTGGGAGTCAGAACCCCTGATAGCGGTGATGCCACCGACGTGGTGCTCATCGCCAGCGAAGTAGACGACGCCCTGATAAACGCCTTCAGGAAGGTTCAGCTTGCCCGCGTTGCTATTTACAAAGGCGACGCAAGGATAGGCGAGGGGGATGTGAAGTTCGAGATGTACAAAAACGGCGACGCAAGGAGACCCCTCATAGACCGCAGCTTAGTGAGAGATGTTTTTGTTGTTCTGGACTCGCCCACCTATCAGGGGGACCTTTCAATAACCGTTAGGATAAAGCCCCTGCTCAATGAGATATGGCTGGGCGTAATTCTGTTTGTCGTGGGTATAATACTGTGCATCTCCTACGAGGCCCGCAGCCCGCCTTCTGCCCAATCCCGGAAAGATGAGGTATCGCCATGAAAGCAAAAAATGCGATTCTCGTGCTGCTTGGCATAGCCCTGCTCGCAGTAGTCGCCTTCTCTGCCCAGGGCGAAAAGGAACCCGAAGAGGCCCAGCCACAGGGGGCGATAAATCTCCATCCTGCGAACTTCACCCTGGCGAGCCTGAAGGGCGGGGAGGAGGCGCTGCGGGAGGTAAGGGCACTTCACCGGGGCAGCGCGGCTTTAAATCTGGAGGACGCCCTTGTTGCCGAGTACATAAGCCCCAAGGGCAGGCTTATTAAGGTGTGGGTGGGCATCGCGCCCAATCAGAGCGTGGCTTCGGAGATGCTCGCACTCATGAACACAGGGATGCAGAGCTCCAGGATGTTCTCTCCCGAGGGCAGCCTGAATATGGGCGATATCCTGGTGTTTACAGCCAGTGGCATGGGCGAGAGGCACTACTACTATGCCCACAAAAACAGGGTGGTCTGGATTTCTGGCACGCTGAGCGAAGAGGAGCTCCGCACGCTGGTGGAGAGTTTTTAAGCCTGAACCTCAAGTGCGCCCTTCACCGTCTCCACAGAGCGCTGGAAAAGCCGCGCTTCTTCTTCCGTGAGTTCAAAATCCACACTTCTCACACCATTCCGCGAAATCTCAGCGAGGCAGCCTATGTAGAGCTGATGTTCCCTGACATAGGTGGAGACAGGATAAATCCCGCCCTGCTCAATCGCCTCTATCACCCTTGCAATCGCCACAGCGGGGGCAAACCATGTCCCTCCCTTGCTCTCAATCACCTTCGCAGCACCCTCCCTGACCTCGTCGAATACGCGCATGAGCTCTTCCTCTGGATGATTGCTGCTAAGCCTGAATACCGGGAGCATGCTGTCGCCGTGCTCCCCGAAGACATAGGCCTCCTCCCGGTAGTCCACCCCCAGCCTCATTTTTAGCATCGACTTAAGGCGCAGGGTGTCGAGAAGTGTCCCAAGGCCGAAGACGCGCTCCTCGGGTAAGCCGGACTCCTGCCAGGCGTGGTAGGTGAGCACATCCACAGGATTTGAAACCACAAAGAGCATAGTATCTCTGCACTCCGCCATAACCCTGCGCACCACATCCCGAATTATCCCCACGTTTCTGTGCCTCAGGTCGAGACGGCTCATCCCGGGCTTTCTTGCGGCACCCGCAGTGATTATAACCACATCAGAGCCCTCAACTCCGGCGTAGTCGTCGCCACCTCTGACAACCATATCCCTGTTAAACCCGGATAGGGCATGGGTTATGTCGAGAGCTTCGCCAGCAGCACGCTCCTTTGCAATATCCAGAAGGTAAATCTCATCAACCAGACCAAGATTCACTATTGCATACGCTGCAGTTGAGCCAACCCTGCCAGCTCCACCAACTATGCTCACCTTCATAAAAATCCTCCTGTAAAAAGATGGTCTATCACCGCATTCTAACCTAAAAAATATTTTTCACATCACGGCAATCGCCGATAGCAACATTTATAAATACGCGAATGTTTAATAATAAAAGGTGATTCACATGGAGGGACCAAGAGACCCAAAGGTATATCGCGAACCTGACCTTGAGGTATATCCCCCCAGGCTCTGCGACGTCGTGGGTGTATTTACAGGTTACAAGGTGAAGACCAAAAGGGATAAAAATGGGGATTTGCTCCTGATAGTCTCAGACGGGGGGAAGAATCACCTCATAAAGGTGTAGTTTTCCAATACTCTTTTTAAGACGTTAGTGCATGGGATTACCCAGAGGTTTTTTAATGGATGCACTGTGGCAGCTGGTAGAGGATGCCTATCCAGAATTTGGAAGGGACATGGAGGCCATTGAGAAGCTGCTTATTGAGAGTATCCCCCAGGCTACACCCACAGAGCTCTACAGCGCCTCAAGACACCTCATCCTGACGGGTGGGAAGAGGGTCCGCCCTGCTCTGGTGCTCCTCTCCTACAAGGCTGTTAATCCCGATGGTGAGGTCTCATATGTTGCGCCCATCGCCGTTGGAATTGAGCTGATACACACCGCTACAATAATCCACGACGACATAATAGACCTCGCCACCATGCGGCGGGGCGTGGCCACTGTGAATGCCAGGTGGGGGGATGACATAGCCATCCTGGCGGGTGACCTGATATTCTCCCGTGCCTTTGGTTTCATAGGTGCCCATCCCGTGAGGGAGGTGAGTGAGGTTGTCAGCAATGCCTGTATGCACCTGGCTGAGGGCGAGGTTCTTGAGACGCTTCACACCGGCAATGCCTCGCTGACAGAGGAGGTCTACCTGGAAATCGTGGAGCGTAAGACAGCCAGCCTATTCGAAGCTTCCGCTGACTGCGGGGCGCTTGCTGCCGGGGGTAGCGGGAGAGAGGTGAGAGCGCTCTCGCGCTTCGGCTACCTTCTGGGCATAGGATTTCAGATGACAGACGACCTCCTCGATGTGGTCTCCGGAGAGAATGTGCTTGGAAAGCACGTGGGCATGGACATCTCCCTGGGAAAACCCACCTTTGTTATTCTCCATGCGCTCCGCAATGCCCCTGAGAGGCAGAGAAAAGAGCTTGAGAACATTCTCAAAAAGGACAACAAAACCAGGGAGGACGTCAGGAGAGCGCTGGAGATATTCGAGGCTTCTGGCTCAATAGAGTATGCCAGCAGAAGAGCCAAGCACTTTATTGAAAAGGCAAAGGAGGAACTCAAACAACTTCGCAGCACCCCTGCGAGGCGTGCCCTTGAGGTGATTGCTGAATACGCTATAAGAAGAGAGTTTTAGGGGGTTGACGTGAGCTACATCCTGGAGACTCTGCTCTACCTGTGCGCAGGTGTTGTTGTCGCAAACCTGCTGCTTGAGTTTGGCTTGACAGGCTACCTCACAGGGGTGATAAGGCCCTTTCTCGCCGCCTCTCATCTGAGCGGTGAGGTTGCAGCCAGCGCCCTCGCAAGGATGCTGAGTCCCAGCGCTGGCTACTCCTCTCTTGCCGAGTTCCACCGCCGCGGCGAGGTCAGCGAGAAGGAGGTGCTCCTCACCACATTTCTTACCTCCTTCCCCTATGAGCTTCTCCGCGTGCCAAAGTTCTACCTCCCTGTCGTTGTGCCGCTGCTGGGTGCACCTCTCGCCATGAAGTACATGGCGATTAAGCTGGGCAGCGGATTTATCCAGAGCTTTGCGGCTCTGGTGTATGCGAGAACTGCACTGCCGGAACGCGAGGTTGTTCTTAAAGGGGAGGTGAGCAGGGGGAGTTTGCGCAGTGCCCTCGCCCTGAGCCTCAAAACCCTCCTTCGGGTTGTGCCGGTGTTCCTGGGCGCATACCTGGCGGTGCAGTACCTTCTTGCCTCTGGCATGCTTGAGAAGCTTGCTGTTCTTGCTCAGCCGGTTATGGCGCTGTTCTCCCTCCCCGGCGAGGCGGCCATTGTTATCGCCACGCAGCTTGCGAATGTCATCGCAGGCTTTGCCGTGGCCGGAGAGTTCCTGAAGCAGGGGGTAATGGGTGAGAGGGAGGCGCTCATCACCCTCATTGCAGGGCTTGTGCTCTCCCTGCCCAGAATCTATGCCCAGCACACACTGCCTGTGGTGGCCTCGCTTTTTTCGCGGGGCATGGCTTTGCGGATAATCCTTCTCAAGATAACCTTCGAGGCTATGGCGTTGCTGGTGATGCTTATGGTGTTGCTATGAGTGTACTCGACAGCCTTACCTGGGAAGAGCTTCTGGATACCATGGAGAGGGAGGCGAGAAGGCGAAAGGCGCCGGTATATGAATTCAAGAAGCAGGTGACAACGCCCTTCAGAACCCTGGTCTCTGTACTCCTCAGCTCTCGCACCCGCGATGAGACAACCGCAAGCGTGACAAAGCGCCTTTTTGAGCGCGCTGATTCACCTGAGGAGCTCCTTGCGCTGAGCGAGGAGGAGCTGATCAAACTCATATACCCCGTGGGCTTCTACAGGGTCAAGGCGAGAAAGCTCAGAGAGCTTGCCAGGGCACTGATTGAACACCACTCGGGAAAGGTTCCGGCGAGCTATGAGGAGCTTACAAAGCTCCCTGGTATAGGACGCAAAAGTGCAAATATTGTGCTTGCCTACGCTTTTGGCAAAAATGCCATAGCCGTCGACACTCATGTGCACAGGCTGAGCAACCGCCTGGGGATAGTGGCCACGCGCAAACCCGAGGAAACCGAGAGTGCACTGCACGCACTTGTGCCGGAGGAGCTTAAGATCCGGCTCAACCGCACCTTTGTCGCCTTCGGGCAGGTGGTGTGCAGGCCGGTAAGGCCTCTGTGCCATGACTGCCCCCTTGCCGAGGTATGCCCCAAGATTGGGGTGGAGTCCAAGTGATTACCCTATCCTTCCATACTCATCATCAAATCTTACAATATCGTCCTCCTCAAGGTGCTTTTTAAGGAGGAAGGAGAGCAGAGAAAGCCTGCTGATTACAGCGGATTCTCCAGCCGGTTTTTTATGAAAAAGTTGTTCAGCGCCACCCTGCAGGAGATTACCGAAACCTCGCCGAACTCCTCGCGCAGGCGGTTCATAAATTCCACCAACAGCTCCCTGTCGCTCTTGCCGGGAGGTGTGCTGATTATGTTGCCATTTCTCCCGACGGTTATCCCCTGCCTTGCCGCGAAGTCTATTATCTTCTCAGGGCCGTAGACACCAAACTCCCGCCTTATCACAAGCTCCAGCGCATCCCTGTAGGTTGCCATCTCAATCACCAATGAGCATGTACTCCCCGCAATCCAGGTTCTTGAGCGCATCGATATAGCGCTGCACATCCTCGCGTATTATGGAGCCGTGCTGCGGTGCAATCATCTTAATGTCCAGCTTTTCCAGCTTTGACATGTTGTGCCTCAGTATCTCCCTGCTGGGCATGTAGTGCTCGTGAAAGGCCTTCATGGCCTCGATGTACCACTCGTCAGCGTAGAGACCCCAGTTGTAGGAGAGCCCGCCGAAGAGGTCACCCGAAAAGAGTATCCTGCTCTTGGTGTCGTACATCACCGTCATTCCCGGGAAGTGGCAGTAAGGCATGAATATGAACCTGAGCTCCCTGCCGCTTTTTAGCTTTAGCCTCCAGTTGTGCATGTCCACCGCATGGTAGTCGCTCTTTATACCGTAGAAGGGCAGGAGGAAGGTTGTTCTGGTGTGGGTGAGCACTGTGAACCTCTTCTTCAGCTTCTCCTCCAGCAGGGGTATGCCGGTGCACAGGTCAGGGTCCTGGTGCGACACGAAGATGTAGTTCACCCTTTCCGGCTCAACCACCGACTCCAGCTTTTTATAAAAGATTCCGAAGTGGGGCACAGAGCCGGGCTCTATGAGCACCACGTCCTCGCCGTCATCTATTAGATACGGGTTCGACCTGAAGGCAGAGTTTTCTTCGGTCCAACCCAGCCAGTATATCCCATCGGATATCTCCACAGCCCTGCTGTAGTCGAAATCCCCTCCCATGATACCACCTGCACGTGGTTGCTGCTTCTGAATATTTAACCTTTTTCTTTCGATGTGCAAAACAGAACTGAAATAAAAATAAAATTCAAATCACCGCGTGACGTTGTAGCTCCTCACCCTCTCGTAGAGCTCCCTCGCCTCGCGGTTGCGCTCAAAGTGCTCCCGCACCGGGGCGATGAGCTTATCCAGGTACTCGGCAATGGCGTTCTTCAAATCCTGGGGGTGGAGCTTCTCCTCGCGGTAGTCCCTCTCGAGCTCTGTGTAGGAGTAGTAGGTCACATCGCCGCCGTACTTCGCGGGCCTTGTGATTGTGAACTCGTCGAAGGCGCGGAAGATTATCTCCCTGGCGTAGTCGAGAATCGGGTTGCCCTCCACCACCTTTATTGGACAGAAGGCCTTTGAAATCTTGCGCTTTATGTCCTGCTTCGAGTCGTGCACAAAGATGGCGCTCTCGGGCATGGACTTGGACATCTTCGCCTCCAGGGCATAGCCAACCTTCTGCCTGCTCTGCTCAGCCTTCGATGCGAAGCCCTGCAGGCCGAGAAGCATGTGGTGACTCACCACCACTGGTTTGCCGTTAACGCCTCTGCCCTCATAGCCCAGAAGCTTGACCATACCCCTCTTGTCGGCTATTTCGCGAGCGAGCATATTCACCTTGCGCTGGTCCATTCCCAGCTGGCAGATATCCGCGCGAAGATGGAAGATGTCGGCGCACTGCATGCTGGGGTAGAAGACGAAGGCCGCCGGGTTTGAGACGTCCTCCTCTCTGCCTGCTATGGCGAGGCTGCGCAGGGTTCGCTTAAGCGTGTGGTTCTTTGCTATTAAAATCACCTTCCTCCAGTACTCCTCGTCGGAAAAGAAGTCCTTGTGCCACACCACCTCAACGCGGCGCATGTCTACGCCCGCGGCGCGCCATACCTCGATAAAGTACCTGCCGGCGTCGCGTATCTTCTCTATATCGCCGCCCAGCTTGTTGTTTATCCATGCGAAGGAGTCCGCCAGCAGCAGCTTGAACCTCACCCTGGCCTTGAGCAGGTCTCTGAGCAGGAGGGGGCGGTAGATTCCCACTGGTAGATGCGCCAACCCGCTGGGTTCAAAGCCGTCATATGCCACCGGCTCAGCCTTCGTCTCCAGAAGCTGGCGGAGCTCTTCCTCTGTGACAACCTCTTCGGCCACACCTTTAATAAGCCTGAATCTCTCCTCAATATCCATTCTATTCCTCCAGGGGTGTTGCGAGAAGATAAACCCTACCTTCAGTCTCGAAAATTCGCACTTCCTGGCCCACCTTTAAGGGAAGCGGTGTATCGAAATAAAAAGTTTTGTAATCTTTAAACTCCAGCACCTGCACCCTGTCCTTAACCACCTCAGTCACCATCCCCTTCACCGCATCCTCGGCCCTGCCCAGAATCTTCACGCCCTCGAGGCGCTTCTCTGTCAGCGAGAGGGTTTTTCTAGTATCCAGGTCGAGAAGGCGAACCCTGCTGTGGCTCAACCCCAGCACCTCGCAGACCTTTCCCTGCACACTGACCACATCACCCCGCCTGAGCCTCGGAAGGCGGTAGGCAATGGTGTGGCGTAGCATGCCCTTCCCGCTCTCATCCACACCCACAAGCTTTGTGGAGGTTGTTATGGTGCCGCCATACTCTGCGAGCAGGAGGTTTGCTATCCTCTTTGCAAGCTTTGCAGAGCCCAGGTAGAAATCCAGACCCTCCTTCAGCTCAGTGTAGTCTGAGATAAACGCCTTGGCCTCGCCCCGTCTCGCCTCAACCTCACGGCGAACAAACTCTGAAAGCTCCTTCCTTTCCTCTGGGGTAAGGGGGGCATGACCTCTGATTTGAAGCACCGCCTCATAGTAGCGCGAAGCCCTGCGCTGACAGGTATCGCAGAGGGTTAGCCTTACGCCCACACCCACCTCCCTGAAAAACTCCACATCCTCTTCACCCACTCTGCCTTTAACCTCCAGGCGATACCTTGCCAGGTAGTCCTTCGGCGAACTCCTCGACAGCCCGAGAAAGGCAATGCCCACTCTGGCGTTGGAAATACCCTCCACTCGCACATTTTCCTCTATCGCCGAGAAGCCAGCCTCCTCCACAGCCTCCTCAAGGTTCTTCGCACGGCGCTCCCACTTCCCGCGCTTCAGCACAGCGTTGCACTCTCTGCAAACCCTTGATTTAATCCTGGAGGGCAGTGCCACAGCTACCCTGCGCTCAAGGTGACATTTCATGCACAGGGAATCTATAAGCCTCTCACTCTGCCTTCCGCACCTGACGCAGAATTTCCCACTCATTTTCTCTGCCCTACGTAAACTGCTACAGTGCCCAGGGTTAGAAGGTGATATCTAACATTCTCAAGCCCCGCCTTTTCCATGAGCATACAAATCTCCCCTGGCGAGGGAAACTCAGCCACTGAGGCAGGGAGATAGGCGTAGGCCTCCCTTCTGCCTGTGATGAGGCCGCCAAGGAAGGGCAGAACATGGAAGAAGTAAAGCGAGTACAGCCATCTCAGAAACCTGTTGGGCGGGAGGGTGAACTCCAGCACAACCACCCTTCCGCCCCGCTTTGTCACACGCACAAGCTCGCGAAGTGCATGCTCAATCTCCGCAAAGTTTCTCAACCCAAAGGCGACCAGAACGGCATCAAAGCTCCCGTCGCGAAAGCACAGTGTGAGGGCGTCGCCGAGGGTGAAGTGCACATTTTCCATTCCCCTCTGCTCAGCCTTCTGTTTCGCTGCAGAGAGCATTTCTGCGCTGAAATCGACGCCGATGACGCTGCCTCCGTCCACGCGCTTTGCAAGCTCAAATGCCAGCTCGCCCGTACCAGTGGCGACATCCAGGGCTATGTCTCCATTGCCCAGCCCTGCCGCATCCGCTGCGAACCTGCGCCAGTAGGCATCCCGTCTCAGGCTGAGCAGGGAATTTGCCAGGTCGTAGCGCCCCGCTATGGAGGAGAACATACTGCGAACCTGCCTGGCCTTTCCTTCGCCCAGCTGCATGGAAGCGATTATGCAGGCGAGCTATGTAAACTTAACCTCTGGGAACCCCGCTGGAGGGTTCCTATAAACTGGAATCTACCGGTTGCTGGGAGGTGATAGGAACCCCGCTGGAGGGTTCCTATCAGGCAAAAGATTTTATTACCATGCACTCAACTCCTTACCATGGTATACCGAGACCTCCATGATTTTATCGCCGCCCTCGAAGAGCGCAGCATGCTAAAGCGAATAAAGGTAGAGGTCGACCCGGTGCTTGAGATTTCGGAGATAGTCGACCGCGTAAGCAAGCGCCGCGGTCCCGGGCTGCTCTTCGAGAAGGTAAGGGGAAGCGAGTTTCCGGTTGCCGCAAATCTCTTCGGCAGCTATGAGAGGATGAAGCTCGCGCTGGAAGTGGAGCGCTTTGAGAGCATAGGCGAGTCCCTCGCCGAGCTGCTCATGCCAGAGATTCCCTCCAGCATAAAAGAGAAACTCTCCAGCCTGGCAAAGATTAAAGAGGCCCTCTCCTTCC
>NZ_JBPMGE010000065.1:0-22532 GCF_054014795.1 Candidatus Pyrohabitans sp.
TGATAAACTACCTCTTCCTCCCGAAGTATATCTTGCCTATATCCTTGTGGCTCATTATCTCCTCGGCGCTCCCCTCAAAGACCTTTCGCCCGCCGGCGAGGATATATCCCCGGTCGGCGATTTTAAGGGCGCTCTTCACATTCTGCTCCACCAGCAGCACAGCAACGCCGCTCTCCCGAATCTCCTTGATCTTTTCCATTATGCGCGTCACCAGCGTCGGGGCAAGGCCTGCACTGGGCTCGTCGAGGAGGAGGAGCTTCGGCTCGAGCATCAGCGCCCTCGCCAGGGCGAGCATCTGCCTCTCCCCGCCGCTCAGGTTGATTGCCGTCAGCGAGGCCTTGTCCTCAAGCTCCGGGAAGAGGGCAAACGCCCTGGAAATCGCCTCCTCCGCATCACTGCTAAGGTAGGCTCCCATCTCCAGATTCTCCATGACGCTCAGGCTGGGGAATATGTTATCCACCTGGGGCACATACGCCATGCCCAGCTTTACAAGCTGGTGGGGCTTTGGTGTGTCCAGAACCCTGCCCAGAAAGGTTATGCTGCCCTCCATCAGAGACAGGAGGCCGAAGATGGTTTTCAGCAGTGTGCTCTTGCCGGAGCCATTGGGGCCCAGGATAACCACTATCTCCCTGTCCTCAACCCTCAGGCTCACCTTATCCACAATCTTAAGCCGGTTGTAGCCAGAGCTCACCTCCCTCGCAAGAAGCACACTACTCACCGAAGTACACCTCCAGCACCCGCTTCGACTCCAGAATCTCCTCGGGTTTGCCCCTGGCGACGATTTCGCCGCGGTGGAGCACATACACATAGTCCGCGAAGTCCATGAGCACATCCACATTGTGCTCTATTATCAGGAAGCTCAGCCCCCTGCTGCGAAGCTCCAGAATCTTCTCAAATATCTTTCTGGCCAGCGGCGGCGCAACACCCGCGACGGGTTCGTCGAGCAGAAGAAACCTCGGCTCTGCCATCAGCGCTCTTCCGATGGCGAGGAGCTTCTGCTGCCCTCCAGAGAGGTTGCCCGCATATTCGTTCTTCATGTGCTCTATCTCGAGAAATTCAAGAATCTCCAGGGCTTTTGTCAGGTTCCTCTCCACCTGCGCCTTCACATCGCCCCACCTGAAAAAGGTATTTGCCAGGCTCTCCCCCTGCTGTTCCCGCGCTGCAACAAGCATATTCTCTATGACGCTGAGGTTCCTGAAAACCCGGGGCACCTGGAAGGTTCTTATTATACCCAGGTTTGCTATCTCATGGGGCGGGCGGGCTGTTATCTCACTTCCGGAGAAGAATACACTGCCGCTGTCGGGAGGATAAACGCCTGAAACCACATTAATCAGTGTGCTCTTGCCGGAGCCATTGGGGCCCAGCAGGGCTGTTATCTCACCCTCCTCAACCTCCATGGTAACGCGGTTAAGTGCCACCACACCGCCGAAGCTTTTTGTGACCTCTCTCAGCTCCAGAAGGCTCATCTCGCCACCTCGTACTTCTTCTCCCTGAATATCCCCTGGGGGCGATACATTATGAAGAGGATGAGAAGCAGGCCGAGGAGAATCATGCGCAGATTGGTTGGCTCAATCCCTATGTCCGCCACGTCCTTCATTATCCGCGTTGTGCGCTCCATGAACTGAATGAGCGCCGCCCCTGCAACGATGCCCAGGGCATTGCCCCTCCCGCCAACCACGACCATCGTCCACACCGCAAAGGTCACTGTGGGCATAAACATGTCGGGGCTTATGAAGGTGAGGTAGTGGGCAAAGAGAGAACCCGCGATGCCTGCTATGCTTGAGCCGAGCACAAAGGCCTGTGCCTTAAAGCGGAAGGTGTTTTTGCCCAGGGCCTGGGCCACAAGTTCATCCTCGCGGATGGCCTTGAGCACCCTGCCGAAGGGCGATGAGGTTACCCTGTGCAGGAACAGGTAGATGGCAACAAGGAAGGCAAAGGAGAAGAGGAGGTAGAAGGTCTGGTAGTCCATGGGGACGATATCCCTCATGGGCCTGGGTATTCCGCGCAGCCCTATGGGGCCGTTGGTGAGCCAGCGTTCATTGAGCAGAAAGATGCGTATTATCTCCCCGAAGGCTATGGTGGCTATTGCAAGGTAGTCCTCCCGCAGCCTGAGCGCCGGGATTGAGACCAGAAAGCCGGTTATGCCTGCGATAACTATGCCGCATGCCAGGCCCAGCCAGAAGGGGTAGCCAGCGAGGGTGACCAGCGCAGAGGAGTAGGCGCCTATGGCGAAGAAGGCAACCTTGCCGAAGTTCATCAGGCGTGTGACGCCGACCTCCAGATTGAGGCTCAGCGCCAGGATTGTGAAGATGTTGATGAATATTAAGGTGTCGACGAAATAGCTCAGAAAGGTGCTCATTCGCGCTCACCCCCAAGCCTGACGCCAAGTATGCCCTGCGGGCGGAATATCAGCACGAGTATCAGGATGAAGAATGCGATAGCCGGGCGGTATCCGGTGTGCAGGCCGAGAGAGGCGAGGATGAGCACACCCACATTCTCTGCAAAGGCGATTACATACGCCGCGATTATCGCTCCGTAGAAGCTTCCAATACCGCCGAGCAGAACCACAGCAAAAACGGGCAGGAGAACCTCCCAGCCCAGCGTGGGTATCAGCCTTGTATCGGCGGCGCGGAATACGCCCGCCACCCCCGCGATGCCCCCGCCCAGAAACCAGGTGGCGAGGACCACCCTGTCCACGGGTATGCCGCTCGCCATTGCGAGGGTGGGATTGTCGCTTGTGGCTCGCATGGCCTTGCCCAGCCTCGTGCGGGTGAGGATGAGGTGAAACACGAGTATTGCAACCACAGCGGCAAGGATTATTCCTATCTGAACCTGTGAAATCCTGGCACCGAATACCTCATAGCTCTTAAGGGCGAATCTGTAGGAAAGTATCTGAGCGCCGTAGGTTTCCTGAAGCACATGCCGCACTATCAAACCCGCACCTATGGAGGCGACCATAAGTGAGATGGTGTCCGCACCCCGGTTGCGTAGGGGCTTGAAAACAGCCGAATCGAAGGCTATTCCCAGGGCACCCGAGGCGAGAAGTGCCAGTAGCATGGAGGGGTAAAGGCCGAAGCCCAGCTGATTCAGGGTGTAGGCAACGTAGGCGCCAAAGGTTATGAGCTCCGCATGGGCAAAATTGGCAAAGCGCAGGATGCGGTAGACCATTGTCAGACCCACTGCCATCAGTGCATAGAGGCTGCCAGTAATAAGGATGTTGACCAGAAGCTGCTCGGCATTGACCATCGGGTAGGTTTATCTTTAAGGATTTATAAAAGGTTTTGCGATGCCTGTGCTGGTAAGGAACCGCAGCAGAGTTGAAGCCTTTATCACAAAGGACGGCTCAGAGGTCCGCGAGCTTCTGCATCCTGACAACTCCCCAGTGGAGAAGCTCAGTATTGCGGAGGCGGTGGTAGGGGTCGGAGAGGCAACAAGGGAGCACTTCCACCGCAAGAGCGAGGAGGTTTACTACATCCTCAGCGGCAGGGGTGAGATGCACATCGATGGTGAGAAAGCCGCAGTGAGGGTGGGGGATGTGGTGCACATCCCGGCGGGGGCGAGGCATTACGTGGTGAACACGGGTAAGGAAGAGCTCATTATACTCTGCGCCTCTTCTCCGCCCTACTCGCATGAGGATACGGAGCTGATGTAATTCTTCCTTCATCATTTTCTAAAGTACTGCTTCGGCTCCTGTGCCGTCTTTCACTTTAATCCCTATACAAATATCATTTATCCCTATACTATTGCATTTTCTCAGAAACAGAGAACCACTGCTGGCATCCCTGGTGGTAATAACCACCAGATCCCCATCCTTAGCTGATGCGAGAAATTTTCTGGCATCATCAATAGTTTTAACTTCAGTTTCGTTAAGCATGTATATCGTCCTGCCTTCCAGAAATTTATTATCAAATTCGGCAGCTGGTGCCCCCGGGATTACTTCTTCCACGTACAGCCCCTGAGCCGGTGTAAACAGACTGAGGATTATGAACGGCAGAAATACTATGATCCTCAGTGACAGAGGGTTAAGCAGAATAATGCCTGCAACAGCCAGCTTTTTCAGCCCGGCGGGAATCCTCTCCCTCCTCCAGCGGTATTCTAAAAGCACAACCCCAGAGCAGACGAAAGGGTAGTAGATGACTGCACTAAGGAGATAGGACACCACCAGAGTTATGAGAGGAAGCTTGGGCGCCGGGGCAATCATCGCATCAGGTGGCACGAGCAGGTGAAGCCAGAGGTACCCTGAAAGCTCAATCAACCCCGGAAAAGTTAAAGCGGCGACAACCCTCTTTCTGTCAGGTTTAAGAAGCTCAGCTACAGCGGAGGTCATTATTCTTCCTCCTCGTTTTTCGATTTCTCCTTAATTTTTATTTTGGAAGGTATCGAGTACGTCCTACCTTCTAAAAATATCATAACCTCATTTTCAGTTATTATACCTGAGAAATTACTCTCCTCTCTGGATTTATTATGTGTCTTATACTCTCCAGCAAACCTGAAGTTGCCTTCACAATCTCTGTATAGCTCAGTTATCTTGCCGTGAATAGCGAAGTGTTGGGTCAGCTATGTAACCAGAAATTGTGGCAGCGTGCGTTGAGGCAATTAGTGGCAACAGGAAGATTAAGGTAATTATCCACATCTTCATTTTCCACCCTCCTTAGAGGATTGTACTAACAGCTAAATAAGATTTATACATTTATACTTTTCTTTGAAGTTTTCTTCAAATAAACCGAAATATTTCGATTTAGTTACGTTTTGTTATTGTAACAATCTTCAATACCTAAGGTTACGCCCGCCCAAAAATCCTCCTCACCACATAGCCCGGGAAACTCCTGAGGCTGAAGGCAATGGCACGTCTGAGTATCTCCCGGGGCTTTGGCTCGCCCTTACCGAGGGCGGAGATGACACTTAGAAGCACATCGCTGTTGTGGAATAGGTGGTAGGAGAAGTCCATGCTGAAGTAGAATAGCCTCCCGAGGTAGAGCAACGCCCTCAAATCCGGCAGAATTTCGGTGTCGCAGAAGCGCTGATAGCTTTCGAGGCTCTTTACCCTGCCCTCCAGCACCTCGCCCGCCAGCTGTGCCGCCTTAATACCCGAGAGGGCGGCGTAGTAGGTGCCCTCACCCGAGAGGGGGTCCACGAAGCCGGCGGCATCGCCAGCAAGGGCAATTCGCGGAGTGGCAACCCTGCGCCTTATTCCGCCCATGGGTATGAGGTGAGCCTTAGGTGCGGGAAGCGCTGAGGCATCCAGATAGGGGAGCGTTGAGGCAAAATCCTTCAGGCGCAGGGCTATGCTTCCCTCCAGCCTAGATGCGAGCTCTGCAACTCCCACGGTGGCGCCCTCACGCTTCGGGAATGCCCATGCATAGGAGAAGCTCGCATGCCCGAAGTGAAGCTCCATGGCATCCAGGCTCAGGCCGGGAATCTCATACTCCGCAGCAACACCCACCTCGTGCGCTGGAAAGCTCCAGCCAAGGGCGTGCCTCCTCACAGCACTGCTCACGCCGTCGCAGCCTATCACAAAGCGCGACCTCACCTCACCCTGCCCTGTTTCAAGAAGGCACTCCTCATGCCTGAGCGTGAGCCCCTTAACCCGCGTGGCATCTCTGAGCTCGGCACCTGCGCTTTCTGCCTCCTTTGCCAGTGCGTAGTCCAGGACATCGCGGTAGGTGGTGAGGAGCTCACCCTCCGGGAGGTACATCTCCCTCTCAGCCCCCGGGATTCTCACCCTGACCTTCCTGATTTTGTGGAAGATTCCCGCAGGGAGATTTATCCCCTCACCGGCGAGGAGCTCCACAGTCTTGCGCGTCACTGCCCCGCCGCACAGCTTGTACCTGGGCAGCGCCTCTTTCTCGAGGAGCACAACACTCAGCCCGCATTTTGCCGCGGCATAGGCTGCGCACGTCCCTGCCACGCCCGCACCCACCACGGCGATGTCATAGAGCATGGAAAGGCTTAATACTTCCCTGAATAAATTTCCTTCGATGATCAAAAGGTATACAATAAAAACCGGCAAGAGGGTGGAGCTGATAGACATAACCGGCGAGGTTGCCGGGGCGGTCAGGGAGGCAAAGGTGGAGCAGGGTCTCGTCAACGTCTATACCAGGCATACCACAACAGCGATATTCATAAATGAGGCTGAAGGCGGCCTGCTAAGGGACTACCTCGCGCTCCTTGAAAAGCTGGTACCTGCACGCGCCGGCTATGCCCACGACAGAATAGACAGCAACGCCCATGCACATCTGCGCAGTATGCTTCTGGGTAGCAGTGTGAGCATCCCAGTGGTTGAGGCACGCCCTGCGCTGGGAACATGGCAGCGCATACTCTTTGCCGAGTTAGACGGACCCAGGCAGAGGAGCTTTCTTGTCAGTGTTGCGAAAATTTAGCCGGGAAGCTTTAAAAAGGGTGAAGAGGAGTTATATCTGAGTGGTATGTCAGCAAAGGTCATACGCGACCCGATTCATGGGGATATCTTCCTCACAGAGCCCGAGCTCAGGATTGTAGATACGCCGGAGTTTCAGAGGCTGCGCAGGATAAAGCAGCTGGGGATGACCTACCTGGTCTATCCCAGCGCCAACCACACGCGCTTTGAGCACTCCCTGGGTGCGCTCCACCTGGCAGGGAGGCTTGCTTTGAGACTGGAGCTGGACGGGGAGGAGGCGGTGCTTGTGCGCATGGCCTCGCTGCTCCACGACCTGGGGCACGGGCCGCTGTCCCATACCAGTGAGGAGCTTCTGGCGCGCTATCTGAACACCTCGCATGAGAGCATAAGCGCTGAGACCATAAAGAGTTCGAGCATTGCAGAGGTGCTCACAGATTCAGGGCTCGACCCGGAGCAGATAGTTGAGATTATCTCGGGCGACGCTGGCTACCTGAGCAGGATGGTAAGCGGGGAGTTTGACATAGACAGAATGGACTACCTGGTGAGGGATGCCCACCACACAGGCGTGGGGTATGGGATAATAGACCTGGACAGGCTGATAAACACCATAGAAATCAGGGACAACCTGCTGGTGGTTAATGAGCGCGGACTGCGCGCAGTCGAGGGCTTGCTGGTGGCGAGATTCTTAATGATACCCACGGTCTACCTCCACCATGCCTCGCGCATAGCAGATGCAATGTTTTTAAAGGCCACGGAGGTGGCCATAGAGCAGGGGGATCTAGAGTTCAGGAAGCTGATAAAGATGGACGACTACGAGGTGATGAGCTTTTTCCGCTCTGCTCAAGGCTATGTGGGCGATATTGGAGAGCGCTTTGACCAGCGCAGACTTTTCAAGAAGGCTCTGGTGAAGGCTTGGGGTGAGCTGAAGCCGGCACTGCGGGAGCGCGTGCTTGCACTGCGCCAGGATGTCAAGAGACTTTCACGGATAGAGGCAGAGCTTGCAGAGGATGCGGGTATTGAGTACGGGTATGTGCTTCTCGACGTGCCCCCTGAACCGAGCTACCGGGAGCTTGAGGCTCTTATCGCCGAGGAGGGCGAGATAAAGCGCATCCAGGATATATCGCCCCTTGTGAGTGTGCTGAGGGTGGCCCAGAAGAGCCACTGGAGCCTGGGGATATACACCCCCAGGAGGTATCTGGAGAGGGTAAGGAGGGTGGCGGCCAATCTGGAGAGCTATGTGGGCTGAGGCGGTGCAGCACTACCCCAAGCCAGTGCTGAAAAACCAAGCGCCGAAGAACAGCAGCATGCCTCCGAGAAGGGTGAAGATAAGCTCATGCACCCTCACGCTGAGCAGCTGTTTTGAAGCATTCGCTGCCATGGAGACAGAGGTGTACCACGCGAAATCACACGCCTCGTGGAGGAGTATGAACAGCACCAGCCCAAGGATGCCAAAGCTCGAAGCCTTGGCCACAAGCAGAGCACCCACTGTGAGCCACCAGAGGTAGAAGTAGGGGTTTGCAAAGCTGGTTGCAAAGCCAGCGAAGGTGGCGCTGTAGGGCAGGTCCTTACCTTTAGCGGCGACCTCCCTGCGCATCCGGAGCATGCCTATACCCATGTAGATGAGCAGGGCACCTCCGATGAGGGAGAGCACCCTCAGCGGGGTGCCCTCAATCACCGAGGCGATGCCCGCATAGATGAGGAGTATCAGGGGCACCTCAAGCAGCGCATGTCCCAGGGATATCTTTGCCCCCGCAAACCTGTCGCCATGCCCCTTGGCTATGCTCACCGCCAGCACAGGGCCTGGCATGAGCACGCCTGAGAGGGAGATCACAACAGTGGCAACCAGAAAGAAGCCAAGGGTAGCGCTGTCCATGCTGGAAAGCAGGTTTTGGGTTATCTCGAGCATCTACTTCCTCACCACTATTGTCAGCACATCCTCATCCTCCAGCACGTGCTCAAGGCCCACGCGCTGCCCCGGGAAGCGCACACTTTTGCCCCAGACCATGGCATACCTGAACCTCTCAATGAAATCGCGGTGCAGCTTTGTGCACACCTCGGCAACGCTTGTGCCGCGTCTCATTATGAGGGGCTCCTCCAGGTCTGCCTCGCCGCGCTGCGGCTTCATGTAGATGCGTATAAAGTCCAGCCTTGAGAATATCCTCTCCTTGAGTTCCTCTATGCCAATACCCCTGCCTGCGGAGATTGCCACAAACTCCCTGCCGAGCCTTGCGGCTACCTCCCTGAGGTAGTCTTCGCTGACCAGGTCTATCTTGTTCAGAACCACCAGAGAGGGGAGGTAGATGCGGTTGCCGGCGATGGCGTCTATAAAGCGCTCCTCATCTAAATCCTCATGTATCACCACGTCGGCATTGTGCACCCTGTACTCGCTGAGTATCGCCTTTATTGTCCCCTCTGTTATGCTTTTCAGCGGGACGGTGGAGTTCACCTTTATTCCGCCCTGCGATTTCCGGGTTATCTTCACCCTGGGCGGCGCCGCGTCCAGGCGAATGCCCGCATCGTTAAGCTCCCTGACGAGGATGCGGTACTGCTCAATGTTGAATACATCTATGAGAAGGAGAACCAGATCAGCGCTCCTCACCACAGAGAGCACTTCACGCCCGCGACCCCTTCCCCGGGAAGCGCCGCGTATCAAGCCAGGGACGTCGAGGAGCTGAATCTTCGCACCGCGGTACTCAAGCACCCCGGGTATAACATCCAGGGTGGTGAAGTCGTAGCTTCCCACCTCGCTCTCTGCATTGGTAAGGACGTTGAGGAGTGTTGACTTGCCCACGCTGGGAAAGCCCACCAGCGCCACTGTGGCGTCACCGCTCTTGCGCACCCCATAGCCCCTTCCTCCTCCCCTGGCTTCGCTGCGGCGCTCCGCCTCCTCGCGAAGGCGTGCAAGCTTTGCCTTAAGCCTGCCTATGTGGTGCTGAGTCGCCTTGTTGTAGGGCGTGCGGCGAATCTCCTCCTCAAGCTCGCGTATCTTCTCCTCGACGTTTGACATCGCTTAAATAAGGACGCTTCCCATTAGAAAAATAATCGCGATGGGAATCTTTAGGCTTATCCCATGCACAGTGATGAGAAGCTTGAGAGGCTTGTGGGGTGGTTTCGCGAGCACGGCAGCGCAGTAATAGCCTTCTCCGGCGGCGTTGACAGCAGCGTTGTGGCCGCGGCGGCACGCATCGCCCTCGGGGATAGGGCACTGGCGGTGACAGCAGAGTCCTCTACACTATCCAAGAGGGAGCTTTCCCTGGCAAAGCGCGTGGCCCGCGAGATAGGCATCCGCCACCTTGTTATCAGGGAGGACGAACTTGAGGATGAGCGCTTCGCCGCCAACCCGGAGAACAGATGCTACTACTGCCGCTCCCGCCTTGCGCTTGCGCTTAAGGAGATAGCAAGGCGCGAGGGCTTCGCTGTCATAGCAGACGGGGCCAATGTGGGCGATACCAGGGAGCACCGTCCGGGGTTGAAGGCGCTGAAGGAGCACGGAATAAGGAGCCCTCTGCTGGAGCTTGGGTTCGACAAGGATGATGTGCGGGAGATTGCAGCCCAGCTGAAGCTGTCTGTGAAGGACAAACCCGCGATGGCATGTCTGGCTTCGAGGATACCCTACGGAGAGCGAATAACCAGGGATAAGCTGGAAAAGGTGGAGAAGGGCGAGGCATTCTTCTTTGAGCGCGGGTTTACGAATGTGCGCATTCGCATGCACGGCAATCTCGCAAGGGTGGAGCTTCCGCAGGAGGAGATTGCCCTTGCGCTTTCGCTTCGCAGGGAGATAGTTGCCCACCTCAAGGCTCTCGGCTTTGCCTATGTTACCCTGGACCTGGAGGGATACCGCTCTGGAAGCATGGACGAGGTTCTCCGTCGCCGGTAGCTGTGCTCTTAAGAAAAAAATTTATATCACCTCGCCCCAATAGTCAATATACGTCACCCGCAAGGTGGCTTGCAGATAACAAACAGAAGGAGGTCTCAGAAATGACGGAGGACAACGTTGTCTACGTGGGAAACAAGCCAGCGATGAATTATGTGCTCGCAGTCAGCACCCAGTTTACCAGAAATGCCAAGGAAGTGGTGATAAAGGCGAGGGGACGCGCAATTTCGCGTGCAGTGGATGTGGCAGAGATTGTCAGGAACCGCTTTATACCCGAGGCGAAGGTGAAGGACATAAAAATAGGCACCGAGGAGGTGACCACAGAGGACGGCAACACTGTGAGGCTGTCCTCACTGGAGATTGTGCTGGAGAAGTAGAATGGAGCTTACCTCCCTTCTCGATTTCATCGAGCGGCGAGGGATGAGTGTAAATGTGCTCCTGGGAGAGGAGAGGATATTCGAGCTTAAGCCAAAGGCTGGCAAGAGTTTTGAGGTGGTTATTCACAACCCCGAGGCACTTAAGCGCTTTCTGCAGGAGTTTGTGTAGATGAGCCTGGGAAAGCTGCGCGAGCTTGCGAAGGAGCTGGATGAGAAGGGATATGCCATAGAGGTGGTGCACGAGGGGAAGGTTGTTCTGAGGCTGGGCAGGGGCGCAAAGCCCGGCTTGTTGAAGGCCCTTGGCCCGGTGGAGGTCACAGATATTCGCACTGTGCTGAGCTTTTTGAAGCCATGAACCTTGCTGTTTCTGTGGAGCGCAGACGTGCTGAGCTTGCCAGGCGCTGCCTTCTGCGCCTCGGTTTGCTGGACAGGAGGCGGCGCATCATCGCTAAGGGCGACGAGGTTGAGATTCCTGTGGTGGAGGCTCCTCCCTCGCTGCCCGTACCCTTTAAGCTGGTTGAGCAGGCTTCGCCGGAGTTGGCCGCTCCTCCGCTGAGTTTTGAGCAGATGAAGCGGGAGCTCAGGAAGCGGATAGGCGAGAAGGCTGAGCTGCTGCGCGGCGGCTGGGAGCTTATCGGAGATGTGCTGATAATAAACCTGCCCTCCGAGCTATACCCGCTGCGCCGTGAGATAGGTGAATTTCTCCTCAGCTTTCACCCCCGGGCGAGGAGCGTGGTGGCGAGACGTGGAATAGGCGATGAGCTGCGCCATCCAGAGGCCGAGGTTATCGCCGGCGATAGCAATACCACGACGCTGCACCGCGAGCACGGGTGCATTTTCAGGCTCGACCCCTGCAGGGTGATGTTTTCTGCGGGTAACATGGAGGAGCGCAAGCGCATGGCACAGCTTCCAGCGCGAGGAGAGGTTGTTCTCGACATGTTCGCAGGCATAGGGCAGCTCAGCATACCTCTCGCGAAGCACGCCTCGCCGCGAAAGGTGCTCGCCATAGAGAAGCGCCCTGAGACGTATGAGTTTCTCAGGGAGAACATCTCACTCAACCGCCTGGAGGGCATTATGGAAGCCAGGCTTGGAGACTGCCTTGAGGTTGCGCCTGAGAACTTCGCCAACCGCGTGCTGATGGGCTACTTCTTCTCACCCCAGCGATTCCTGCCAAAGGCTCTGAAGGCACTTAAGGGGGGAGAGGGCGTGCTTCACTACCACACCCTGGTGCCGAAGGAGGCACTGGATAGAGAGGGTGAGGCGCTGGTTGAGCGCATCGCTGAGCTCGGGTACAGGGCGAGGATAGCACAGCGCAGGATAGTTAAGTCCTATGCACCGAAGCGCTGGCATGTGGTTTACGATGTGGTTGTGGAATAGTCCGAAAGCCTTTTTATGCCCCGGGAGGAATAAATAATCATGACAAAACTTCGCGAAAAGCAGCGCTTTGTGCTCGACACCACTGCACTGACAAGCGTTGAGCTTCGCTACGATGGTGAGAAGCTGTGCGAGGCGATAAGGCGGATGCTCACCCTGATTGCAGAGGCGCGCATAAAGCTCAACATATCCTGCCACATTCCCTTCCCCACTGTCTACGACGAGCTTATACAGTTCATGAAGCGCTACGACTGCGACGGCGAGCTTTTTGTGGAGGTGGACACCTGGCTGGTTAAGAAGACACCCAACCGCTATGAGGTGAAGATACCCGCCGAGGTCTTCTATGAGTATGTGAAGGACATGCGGGAGCGCATGAACCGCGGGATGAAGATAGCTGAAAGCAGCATCTGGCTGAGTGCGAGCGAGGCGATTAACCTCACCATGAAGAATGTGGAGAGGGAGAAAATAAAACGCGAATCCACCGGCTACATCATCAAGGACTTCCGCGCCAAGTACCGCAATGCATTGCGCTACGGCACCCTGGACAGCGCCCCCGACCTGGATGTACTCCTGCTCGCAAAGGAGATGGACGCAGGCGTCGTTGCAGGTGACGAGGGCATTAAGAAGTGGGCAGAACGTCTCGGGCTGCGCTTTGTGGAGGGGGCGAGCTTCCCCAAGATGCTGGAGGAGTACCTGAAGCACATAGGATGAATTAAGCTGCAAAGGGTTTTATTACAGAAAGCCTATTGGTTTTCCATGGCGGTGGACTTCCCGGCATGAGAAGAGGTTTTAACCATGATGGCGGTGCTTCACTATCTCGGCACAATAACACTGAGCATGGGGCTGCTGCTGCTCCTGCCCGGCCTTGTAAGCGTCCTGCTGAAGGAGTACAGCGTCACCCCGGCTTTCCTCTTCCCGGCCATTCTCAGCATTCTCGCAGGTTTTGTGCTCCAGAAAACTGCGCCAAAAAAGGAGCTCGACCTCCGCCTGGCCTTTGTAATCTCTGCCCTGGGCTGGCTGCTAATCGCCCTGCTCGGGGGCATGCCCTATGTGCTTGCCGCCAAGGCAGAGCTGCTGGATGCCTACTTCGAGGCGATGGCGGGCTTCACCACCACTGGAATCTCTGTCTTCACACCCAGCCAGCTTCCACGGAGTGTGATATTCTGGCGCAGTCTAACCGAGTGGATTGGAGGCGTGGGCATAGTGGTGCTCTTCCTCGCCATCTTTGCCCCCACCAATGTGGCTGCGAAGCTCTACGTCGCCGAAGCGAGAAGTGAGCGCCTTGAGCCGAGCATGGCACGAACAGCGCGAAAGATATTCTACATCTACTCCTACATCACCCTCGCGGCGATTCTGGCGCTCTACATCAGCGGTGCAAGCGTATTCGAGGCGGTAAACCATGCCCTCACTGCACTCTCCACCGGCGGCTTCTCGCCCAATGACGACAGCTATATGGGAGTTTCATCCCAGATAAAACTGGTCACAATGCTCTTCATGCTCCTCGGAGGAATAAGCTTCGCCCTGCACCAGCGCTGGATGGAGGGAAACTTTAAGAAGTTCTTCTCAAATATTGAGGTTCAGGCGATTCTTGGCATAATTGCGGTGTCTTCCCTTTTCCTCTACCTGGACGGCATCCCGGCGGTGGACGCTGCCTTCACAACAATCTCTGCCCTCACAACAACCGGCTTTACAAGCATAGACATCTCCTCCCTCAGCGAGCTTTCCAAGTACTACCTTCTTCTTCTAATGAACATCGGTGGCGGCTACGGCTCCACGGCGAGCGGAATAAAGGTGATAAGGTTCCTCATAATTCTCAAATCAATAGAGTGGTTTGTGCGCAAGATAACCTCCCCCCGGAGAAGGGTTATGCCCTTCAAAATCCAGGACAAGATATTCACCGAAAAGGAGGTGTTCTCCACCCTCCTCTTTACCCTGCTCTACCTCTTTTTCCTCGCCCTTGGCACCTTCATCTTCATACTCCTGGGGCATGACCTCATGAGCGCCCTGTTCATGATATCCTCGGCGCAGGGCAACAATGGGCTGGTGGTGTTTACAGACTACAACACCATAGAGAAGGCAGTTATGATATTCCACATGTGGATAGGCAGGCTGGAGATCATCCCTGTGCTTGTGCTCTTCGCCGCGCTGAGAAAGAGCTAAAGCTCACTGCTTCTCCTTCATCAAATTCGCAGCCTTCTCAACGACGCTCACCTTGGCGAGAATTGTAAGCCTGTCACCCGCCTTGAGCACAGTACTGCCGCGCGGTATTATCAGCTCACCATTGCGGTGAATCGCGGCTATCGTCGAGCCTTCTGGCATGCCAATATCGCGAATCTCCTTACCGACCACCAGCGCATCCTCAGGTATTGTAATCTCGATTATGTCAGCGTCGTGCATTGTGGTGAGCACACTCTTTACCCCGGGGCGGAGGATTAAATTCCGGATGTACTTGGCTATCGTCCTGCTGGGATAGATTGTCTGCTCCACCCCGACCTCCTTAAATATATCCTCGTGCTTGGGATTCTGGGACAGGGTAATTCTGCGCTGTATCCCCAGCATGCGCGCAAGCTCACACACCATTAAATTCACAGCATCGTCGCTTGTGGCACTGACGATAACATCTGCCTTCTCAGCCCCCGCCTCCTCCTTGAGCACATCTATCTCAGTCCCGCTCCCGTTGATTACCAGAGCATCTATCTCCTCCGCTATATCCTTTGCCCTCGCCTCGTCCTTCTCAACTATAACCACGTTGCTCTTCTCCTCTATGAGGAGCTTTGCGAGGGCGACACCTATCTTTGAGGCACCAACTATTATTACGTACATACTCTACCTCTTCCTTTTCCTCTTCTTCTTGACTTTTGTAGTTTTTCCGAAAATGTGCTCCACAATCCTCGCAAAGGCCGGGCGGGTGATGAAAACGCCTATGGTTACGCCCATTATGGTGGTTAAAGCGAAGCCCTTGAGGGCTGCCATACCTATCATGAAGAGCGGCACCATCGCCGCCACCGTGGTGAACCACGCCGAGAAGATTATGAAGAAGGCCCGCTTTATGCGGGAGCGCATGGAGTATGTGCGCTGCATCAGCACCTCGTCGGTTATGACAATCTGGTCATCAACACCCGTGCCCACAGCAGCTATTATTCCGGCTATTGCGGGAAGATCAAGGTCCCAGCGTATCAGCGAGGCGATGCCCAGGATTATTATAACCTCACTCAAACCTATGCCTATTATCGGCAGCACTATACCAGAAGCACGGTAGCGGATGAATATAACCAGGGCTATGGCGATAATCGCAAATATTCCTGCTATGGCTGCGTTCTTTGCAAACTGCATTCCCAGCTCGGGGGGCACACTTGAGACTGATATCACCTCAAGCTTTATTGGGAGTGCACCCGAACGGAGCACCACCTCAACACTCCTGGCCTCATTCTCGGCCTCCGGGTCAGCACCTGTCTCAAGCACCAGGTCGCGGGGAGCCTTGCCGGTGACTATAAACTCCTGCCATAGGCTTCCGCCTATTGGTGCGCTGTTTACCACCACGTCATCCAGATACATCTCCACCAGGGGTACCCGTGGGTCCCGCGCGAGGGCTTCGAAGTTGGTGACACTCGCCGGGTCTATTCCAGCATCACGAAGCGCCTTAATTGCGACCTCGCGGAAGCGCTGCGCTGCCTCTTCGCTTATGGTAAAGGGCACCTCCCACTTTCCGGAGCTGAGACTCTTAGTGTAGGGCGCGATTCGCACAAGCTCGCTGCCTGTGAAGGCGGTGTAGTTGCCCACCTTCACCACCAGCTTGCCCTGTCTCTCCACCAGGGCTCTTGCCTCCTCAGGATCGGTGCCAGCGAAATCGATGATTAGATACCGATTGCCCCAGGGTGAAATTGAGAAATCCTTTATCCCAAGCCCATTCATACGCTTTGTCATTATCTCCACGACAAGCTCCATGGTCACTTCGCTGCCGTCAGGGGTTACATAGGGCAGGGGCTCCTCAGTCATCACCTTGAGTTCACTGCCACCGCTCAAATCCCAGCCCAAGGATAGGGGTGGATCATTCACCGCCAGTATAACCAGTGAGAGTGCCACAAAGACAAGAAGCACCTGCACCCTTCGTATCCTGAATATCTCTTCGTAGCTCATGCTTTCCGCTCCACATACCAGCGAAGTATCCCCACATTCTGAATCCAGGTGTTTATCATATCAACAAGCATGCCTATCATTATCACCATTGCAACATCGTCCAGCACCTTTGATGAGGAGACCAGGAAGAGCACCAGCATGGCTATAAAGGTGGTCCCACTCATGGTTAAGCCTGTTTCCATGGCCCGCTTTAATCTTGCCACGAGGTTGCCCTCCCTGTGCACAAGAACGCGCGTTGTGAGCAGTATGTCTGTATCCACCGAGTAGCCCACAAGCAGGAGAAGCGCAAGAAGTGAACCCTTGGATAGCTCAATTCCGAGCAGAGACATGATAGCAAGGGTTACCACGATGTCTGAGAAGGCAGAGAGCACCACCGCAACGCTTGGCACAAATGTTCTGAATCTTAAGAAGATGGTCACCGCCATGAAGGCGAAGGCAAAGAACAGGGCATAGATTGCCTGCCTGAAGAAGGCTTCGCCCAGGGAAGGCGAGATTATGTCGCTGGCCACGCTTTGCTCACTGATTCCATAGCGCGAGAGTACCTCCCTTGCCTGCTTCATCTCCTGGCTGCTAAGCGCGTGGTTTATGAATATCTCCAGCTCCCTGTTTCCAAAGGCGTCGCTTACCACACGGGTTTTAACCTCATAACCTAGCTCCGAGGCAAGCTCCTCAACCATGGCCTCCATGTCGCCCTGTGCGGGAGCAATAAGCAGCGTGCCCCCCTTAAAGTCTATGCTCATGGGGAGCGTGCCTGAGGTATAGCCAGCTACGACTACCACCAGGCCAGCGATAAGCATGGCGATTGGCAATACCATGAACTTCTTTATGTCCATGGCAAGAAATTCATCAAGCTTTGACATGTTAGACCTCCGGAATAAGAAGGAATCATAGTGATTAAATACATGGTTGTATAAAAAACTTTGGTGGGTAGCATGAGGGAAGAGCTAATAACCATGGGATTCATTCTGGTATTCATAGGGATGATACTCATATTCGCGGGTATGTTCAGCAGCGTTTTCAGAGGCGGAGAGGGCAAGGCAGAGGTGCGCGGAGGCGGCGTTGTGCTTATCGGACCCTTCCCAATAGTGTTCGGGAGTGATGCCCAGAGCATTAAAACTGTGCTCCTACTGACGCTGGCGCTCATCCTGGTGGTGTACTTCCTGTTCTACAGGGGCGGTACAAGTTGAGGCTGCTCATAGACAAGCGGGGTAAGAAGTACCTCCTCAGCGATGAGGTGGAGGAGTTCCACACCAGCCTGGGGGTGGTGAAGCTCACCGGAGCGAAGCCCGGGGATACACTGCGCTCACACCTGGGGCACGAGTTCTATCTCCTCGAGCCGAGTGTTGTGGATTACTACCACAAGCTCCCCCGCGCCGGGAGTATAATACTGAAGAAGGAGATAGGGCCGATAATCGCATACACCGGGATAGGCTCGGGATCACGCGTTGTTGAGGCGGGTACAGGCACCGGAGCGCTTTCAATCTACCTCGCCCACATCGTCGGCAGCGAGGGCAGGGTGTACACCTACGAGATACGGGAGGACCACCTGGAGATTGCACTTAAAAACTTCGCCAAAGCGGGAGTGGCGGAGCGAATTGAGGCGAAGCTCCGGGATGTGCGCCAGGGAATTGAAGAGCGCGATGTAGACGTCGTGGTTTTTGATATGCCCGACCCCTGGCTGGCGATTCCTCACGCCCATGAGGCGCTTCGCCACGGTGGTTTTGTTGCTGTGTACAACCCCTACATAGAGCAGATACGCAAGGCCTACGAGGCGATGCAGGAGGCCGGCTTTAAAGAGAGACGGGTTATAGAGATTCTTGAGCGGGAGATAGAGATTAAAAAAATCGGGACGCGCCCAAAGACGAGGATGCTGGGGCATACCGGCTACCTGGCCTTCGGAAGGAAATTTTGAGCCACTGTAATGGTACTGATTATATACCAACATGACCATCATAATGGTTAAGTTTATATATCAACATAACCCATATAATGGTCATTATGCAGATTGACATTGAACAGAAAGTTATAAAATTACTCCACCGCCAGAACCCTTGGTGGGAGAAGGATAGGGTACCGGAGAACCTCACAAAACCATTTAAAAGGCGTGATTTTTATGTCATCAGGGATAAAAGGTTGAGTGAGGGGGAGATAACTGCCATAGTTGGACCAAGACAGGTTGGAAAAACAACTATGATATACCAGTTGATTGAACATCTTATACATGAGAAAAAAGTAAATCCCAAGCGTATTCTTTACGTCTCCTTTGACTACCCGTATCTCACCACTATTATGGATACCCCATTGAACAATATCCTCGAGGTGTACTCCAGTCAGGTTCTAAAAGAGCCCATTTCCCGGCTTGGTGACCGGATATATGTATTCCTCGATGAGGTCTGCAAGCTTGAAAACTGGAGCAGCATCCTCAAAGGCTGGTATGACCTGAAGTATCCAATAAAATTCATAATCTCAGACTCCTCAAGCGCAAACATCCTACAGGGAAGTTCTGAATCCCTTGCTGGCA
This sequence comes from Candidatus Pyrohabitans sp., assembly GCF_054014795.1. Lineage (NCBI taxonomy): Archaea > Methanobacteriati > Candidatus Hydrothermarchaeota > Candidatus Pyrohabitans > Candidatus Pyrohabitans sp. Next base: position 18,660 of record NZ_JBPMGE010000065.1, read on the forward strand.
GGATAAGTGTTCAGATCATGCTCCCTCTGAAATTTCTGGATTTTTTGAGGTATCACATGCCCGAAAAGGATTCTATTTTTAAGAGGGCCAATAAGACACTTAGAGACGCTTTTATTGATTCTCTCAGAAAGTCTAATCCCAACCTGTTCTATAGTGCCCTGAGAGAATCCTACTTAAGCCTTGCACCCTATGAGGATGAAATTAAAATTCATCTACAAACGTATCTTCTCAAAGACGGTTACCCTGGACTTTTAGATATTGAATCTCTAGAGGAATGTGCTGAAAAGCTCAGAACTTACCTAAACCTTACCCTATACAAAGATATTGTCAGAATCTTCAATCTCCGTGATCCCAGAGCGCTGGAAAAGCTTGTGGTTTTGATAGCCGACCTGTCCTCTCAACGGATTGACTACTCGGGTCTATCCAGTATATTGGGACTAAAAAAGGATACTTTGGTAAAGTACCTGAATTATCTAGAATCGGTGTTTCTATTAAGCAGGAGCGAATTCTATTCTAGAAGCAGGGCATCTAGGATTAAGAAAGCGAAAAAGTTTTACCTGAGCAATGTTGGACTGAAAAATGCCCTTGTAGGCGCACTCAGTGAATCACTGCTGAGGGACGCAACTGAACTCGGCAAGGTTGTTGAAACTCTTATGGATGACCACTGCAGAAGACTCAAATTTAACTTAGAGCCCGGGAGTAGAGCGGAGCTATTCTACTGGAGAACACCACAGGGTAAGGAGGTTGATATAGTTTTTGAGCTATTCAGAACACCAGTAGCCATAGAGTGCAAGTACAGGAATGAGATACGCAGAGGAGAGCTTGGGGGTATAAAGCAGTTCCTAAAGGAACATGGAGAATGCGTAGGGATTGTTATAACAAAAGATGTGCTGGATTTTAAGGGCGGGATTGTTTTTATCCCTCTCTGGTTGTTCCTCATAATGTGCTGAGGCATGCCCAGCCAAAATTTATATAGCTAGCGCTGATTTTTTTATGGAAGGTGAAAGTTATGAATCTAAACCACAAAGCTTGTGAGATTGCCAGGGAGATGATTCACCACCAGGAAGAGCTTGAGATAGGTGTCGCCGAAGTTGGTGGCGCAACATTGATAGACTGCGGAGTTGAGGCGAAGGGAAGCTTTGCCGCAGGGGTGCTTTTCGCAGAGGCATGCATGGGCGGCCTGGGGGAAGTCAGGCTAAGCATGCGCGATTACGGCTCGCTAACTCTGCCCTGCGTCGAGGTGAAGACGCGAAAGCCGGCTATAGCCTGCCTGGGCTCCCAGAAGGCAGGGTGGAGCATCAAGGGCAAGGACTTCTTTTCCCTGGGCTCAGGGCCTGCGAGAATCCCGGCGAAAAAGCCAAAGGAGACCTATGAGAAGCTTGGCTACTCGGAGGAGAGTGACAGGGCCTTAATTGCTCTGGAGGCGGGCAAATACCCGGGTGAGGAGGTGGTTCGCAGCATAGCCGAAGCCTGCGGGATTGAGACAGAGAACCTCTACATCCTCATTGCGCGCACAGCCTCGCTCGCAGGGAGTGTTCAGATATCTGCCCGCGTTGTGGAGACGGCGCTTTACAAGGCCCAGCACATAGGCAGCGACACCACAAAGATATACTCGGCCTTCGGCACTGCGCCGGTGGCGCCCATTATCGGCAACGACGCCAGGATGATGGGGGTTACCAACGACATGATAATCTACGGCGGAGAGGTCTACCTCGCGGGCGAGGGAATACCCGCTGAGGAGCTTCCCTCTTCGCTGTCGCCGGCGTACGGCAAGACCTTCGAGGAGATATTTCGCGAGGCGAACTACGACTTCTACAGGATAAATCCCGCAATCTTCGCACCTGCGAAGGTAGTGGTTAACGACATTGAGGAGAAGAAGCTAACAACAGCCGGTGAGGTTAACGTGGAGGTGCTGAAGAAGAGTCTGGGGTTAGGGTAATGAAAAAGGTTTACCTCGTGGGCGGGGGTCCCGGAGACCCGGAGCTGATAACAGTAAAGGGTATGAGGCTGATTAAGAGTGCGGATGTGATAATCTACGACCGCCTCGTAGGCAGGAAGCTTTTAGCTTATGCGAAGCCAGAGGCGGAGCTGATATACGTCGGCAAGCAGGCGGGCAAGCACACCCTTACCCAGGAGGAGATAAATCAGCTGCTGGTTAAGAAGGCAAAGGAGGGCAAGCTGGTGGTCCGCCTCAAGGGGGGCGACCCCTTCGTATTCGGGAGGGGGGGCGAAGAAGCCCTCGAATTGAGAAAGCATGGCATAGCTGTGGAGGTCGTACCTGGGGTGAGCTCTGCCATTGCAGTGCCTGCACTGGCGGGCATACCAGTTACCCATCGGGGCATCGCCTCAAGTGTCACCCTCGCCACAGGTCATCTCGCAGAGAAAAAGGAGGAGCGCCTCGACTACAGCGCCCTCAAGGCTGAGACGGTGGTTATACTCATGGGCGTGAAGAACCTGCCCATCATAATAGAGGAGTTCAGGAAAACCCGTGCCCCTGAGACGCCGGTGGCAATAATCGAGAAAGGTACTCTGGACGAGCAGCGGGTTATCACGGGCACGCTGGCTGACATAATAGAACGCGCAAAGGAAGCTAAGCTCAGGCCGCCTGCGATTACTGTTATAGGCGAGGTGGTAAGGCTCAGGGAGGCGCTGAGGTAATGCGTGCCCTGGTCGTGGCAAGCACCCGCCCTGAGGTGATAAAGCTCTCGCCCATAATGCGGGAGTTCGACTCGCAGGGCATAGCCTATGCCTTCGCCACCACCGGGCAGCACTACGACAACAAGCTGTTCTGGAATTTTATTCAAGAGCTTGGGCTTCGTAAGCCGGAGTACAATGTGGACGTGGGTTCAGGAAGCCACGCCTACCAGACTGCGAGGGCGCTGGAGGCTCTGGAAGGGATAATCCTCAGGGAGGAGCCGGAAGTGGTTATCGCCGAGGGCGATACCAACTCTGTGCTGAGCGCCGCCCTGGCCGCGGCGAAGCTCCATGTTGCATTTGCCCACGTTGAGGCAGGGCTGAGAAGCTTTGACCGCACCATGCCGGAGGAGGTCAACCGGGTTCTGGCCGACCACGCTAGCGATGTGCTCTTTGCCCCCACCGAGAGGGCAGCCCTCAATCTCATCAATGAGGGCATATCCCCAGAGAAGATTTTTATTGTGGGAAATACCATCGTGGACGCCACCCTCCAGAATTTTGAGATGGCAAAGAAAAAATCCAGAATCCTGACAGATGCGCCCGAGGATTTCCTGCTCCTTACACTGCACCGCGCAGAGAATGTGGACAGCAAGGAGAGGTTCACCAGCATAGTTGAGGCTCTTCTGGAGCTCGGGGAGGAGGTGGTATTCCCGGTGCATCCCCGCACGAAAAAGAGGCTGGCTGAGTTTGGGCTGCTGGAGATGGCAGAGAGGAGGCTTCGCCTGCTTCCGCCTGTGGGCTACCTGGACTTCCTGATGCTGCTGAACAGGGCAAAGCTTGTGCTCACCGACTCGGGCGGGGTGCAGGAGGAGGCGATAGTGCTCCACACGCCATGCATAACCCTGCGGACCTCTACGGAGAGGCCGGAAACCGTCGAGGCGGGGGGCAACATCCTCGCTGGAGTTGAGAAGGCAGGGATAGTCAACGCCGTCGCGCGGGTGCTGGGCGATTCCCGCGTTTACAGCGCCATGAAGGCGGCAAAGAACCCCTTCGGCGAAGGCGACTCCGCCAGGAAAATTGTGAATGTGCTCCTCTCGCTGGAGGAGAAGGGCAAGCTGAAGATAGCCCCACCCTCGCGGGTGCTGAGCGAGAAGAGGCGCAAGTTCATGAGCGTCGACGCCTCACTGGCCGGGAAGCGAATTGCAGAGCTGCCTTTTCAGGTTGTCAGGGTTATAGATG